>DASWQB010000114.1:0-9170 GCA_036398335.1 Afipia sp.
CGATCTCCTCGATCTCATCGAAGGACAATTCGAACTCGGCTTTGGTCTGCTTTTGCAGATAATCGCGCAGCGGTTCGTATTTGGTCTCGTCTCTGGCCATGGTCTCATTTGTCCTCGCGCGCGCATATACAGTCAAATCCACTCCACGAGAGTGAAAAATTCAATACGGCACGGTTTCTCGCCGCGAAATCTGCTACATACGCGCGTAGCACCAAAATCAACAGCAGCAGAATCACGAAAGCAGATCGATATGGGCTTTAAGGAACCGACATTTGCAGATCGGCAGGCCGCCGCGCAGAACGCTAAAAAAGAGCTTCTGAACAGGTTCAAGGCGAAGCCGGCCCCGGATGATCCGGAGGTTCTCAAGCGGCTTGCCGAGCGTCAGGCTCTCGCCGAACAGCGCGCGAAGGCTCAAAAGGAACGCGAGGCCGCGAAGGTCGAGAAGAAGGCCCGCGAGGCCGCACTCGCTGCGGAAGCGGCCGCGCAGGCCGAACGCGACAAGGCCGCGAAGATCGAGGCCGAAGCTGCGCTGAAGGCCGAACAGAAGGCGGCGCGCGACGCGCGCTATGCGGCGCGCAAGAACAAGAACGACAAAACCGCCAAGGGCGCACCGGCCAAGGCGGCCTCGTCCAAGGACGCAGCTCCCGCCAAAAAGAAGAAAAAATAAAAATAGCAGGAGACGGCATTGCAGGCCCGCCAGTCCGCAGGCCTGCAATCGCAACGCGGGCGCGAATTACTTTTTCATTTCGTCCTTCTTCATCGCATCGTGCTTCATCCCGTCATCCTTCTTCATGGCGCCACTCTTCATGCTGTCCTTGGACATGTGATCCTTCGACATTGCATCTTTCGACATTGCGTCTTTCGACATGGAGTCCTTGGCCATGCCGTCTTTGCTCATGGCGTCTTTCGACATCTTGTCCTGCGCGAAGGCGGCCGGCGCGAGCGCCAGACCGAACGAAACGATGGCTGCGGAAGCGCCAATTGCGATTCGGCTGCGAGCGGTCATGTCATAATCCTCGTTCAATGGTTTCAGGTCAGGCGATGAAGCTCGCCGTATGACACTACGGAGCGCAGAGGCCGGTGTTACGTCCGCGCTTTTTTAAGCGGCTGGCGGATTAACGATGGTGTGCGCGCAAGAGCCGCGGGCCGCTGCAGCGCAGCAAGACTGGCGATCCAGCACCTTTCGTTCCAGACTGACCGCCAAAGGATGACTGTTAAACCGGCATCTCATACGAAGGATTGAACAGGAATATTTTTGATGCCTTGCTCTTGCTGCTAAGTTGCGGCATCGATTAATCCAACCAAAAATCAAAAAGCTCTTGGGAGAAAATACATGCTTACTCGCCGGCACATTCTCGCCTCCGCGATCGCTGCACCCGCCATTCTTCGTTTCGGCACCGCGCACGCCGCCACCACGCTGAAAATCTCGCACCAGTTTCCGGGCGGCACCATCGACAAGGGCGACTTCCGCGACCGCCTGTGCCGCAAGTTCGCCGAGGAAATCACCAAGCGCAGCGGCGGCGAATTGACCGCCGACGTCTACCCGAACGCTTCGCTCGTTAAAACCAACGCGCAGTTCTCGGCGATGCGCAAGGGCGCGCTGGATCTCAGCCTGTTTCCGATGCCCTACGCCGGCGGCGAAGTGCCGGAAACCAATATCGGTCTGATGCCGGGCCTGGTGCCGAGCTATGACATCGGCGACAAATGGAAAAAGCAGCCGATCGGCAAGGCGTTTACTGACCTGCTTGCGGACAGGGGCATCGTCATCGTCAGTTGGGTGTGGCAGGCCGGCGGTGTCGCCAGCCGCTCGCGTCCGCTGGTCGCGCCGGAAGATGCCAAGGGCCTGAAAGTGCGCGGCGGCTCGCGCGAAATGGACATGGTGCTTCAGAGCGCGGGCGCCGCGGTGCTGTCGCTGCCGTCCAACGAAATGTACGCGGCGATGCAGACCGGCGCATGCGACGCCGGCATCACCTCCTCGACCAGCCTGATCTCGTTCCGTCTGGAGGAAATCGCCAAGAGCCTCACCTCGGGCGCCGGCCAGTCCTACTGGTTCATGCTCGAGCCGCTGTTGATGTCGAAGTCGATCTTCGACGCCATGCCCAAGAACCAGCAGGACATCATTCTTTCCGTCGGTCAGGACTTGGAAGCATTCGGCCGCAAGGGCGCGCAGGACGATGATATCGAAGTCGCCAAGGTCTACGAGAAGGCAGGCGCCAAGATCAGCATGCTCGATGCCGCCACCGTCGGCAAATGGCGCGATATCGCCCGCGACACCGCGTGGAAGGATTACGCCGCCAAGACG
The DNA here is from genome assembly GCA_036398335.1 of Afipia sp. Taxonomy (GTDB): domain Bacteria; phylum Pseudomonadota; class Alphaproteobacteria; order Rhizobiales; family Xanthobacteraceae; genus Afipia. Next base: position 2,303 of record DASWQB010000114.1, read on the forward strand.
GCGCTATCGGCCAATCTGCTGAAGCTGGCTTCCGACGTTTCATGATCAATCCTCCGATCGGCGGCGATGTCCCTGATCGGCCGACCATCGCAACCAGCAATCCCTTGCTGGCTGCGGCGGATCGTCTGCTCGCGCTTACCAATCGCATCATTGTCATCATCGCGGCGCTGGCGCTGATCCTCGCCTGCGCCATCCTCAGCTACAGCGTCGCGATCCGGACACTGTTTCACAGTCCGACGTATTGGCAGGACGAGGCGGCGGTGTTTCTGCTGGTCGGCGCGACCTTCATGACCGCGGCCTATGTGCAGGGCCAGCGCGGCCATATCGGCATCGAGGCGTTTGTCGGCCTGCTCTCTCCGCTGGCCAACCGCATTCGCCTGCTGCTGGTGGACATTGCCTCTTTGGCGTTCTGCGCATTCTTTGCCTGGAAATCATGGACGCTGATGCACGAGGCGTATGTCGATGGTCAGGTGTCAAATTCGATCTGGAGCCCGCCTTTGGCAATCCCCTATGGACTGATGGCGGTCGGCATGACGCTGCTATGCGTGCAGATTTTTCTGCAAATTCTCGGCGCTTTCGGTGGAGAGCGCCGGGCATGAGCGTTCTTGGAATTGGAATCTCTTACGGCATTGCCACCCTGGTCGCGATGTTCTCCGGCATGCCGATCGCATTCGCGCTTGGCGCTGTGGCGGTGATCTTCATGGGCATCTACATGCCCGCCGCCTCGCTCGATACCGTGACGCAGAATGTCTATGAGGAACTGGCCTCGATCACCCTATTGTCGATCCCGCTGTTCATCCTCAAGGGCGCGGCGATCGGCAAGTCGAAAGCCGGTCAGGACCTCTACACAGCCATGCACGCCTGGCTGCACAAGATCCCCGGCGGCCTTGGCATCGCCAACGTGTTCGCCTGCGCGCTGTTCGCCGCGATGGCCGGCTCCTCGCCTGCGACCTGCTCGGCGATCGGCTCGGCGGGCATTCCGGAAATGCGCAAGCGCGGCTATTCCGGCGGTTTCGCGGCCGGCATCATCGCCGCAGGCGGCACGCTCGGCATTCTGCTGCCGCCGTCGATTACGATGATCCTGTTCGCCGTCGCCGCCGAGCAGTCACTGGGCCGATTGTTTCTTGCCGGCATCGGCCCGGGCCTGCTGCTGGTCTTTCTGTTCGCAGCCTACGCGGTACTGCGTTTCCGCAAGGAATATGCCGACGCCAAGAAGGTCTATGAGGCCACCGGCGAGAACTCGCCGATCCTCAAGCGCGACGATTTCACCATGGCGGAGAAGTTCAACGTGCTGCCGCGCGTGATCCCGTTCGTCACGCTGCTCACCGGCGTGATGATCGCGCTTTACGGCGGCTATGCCACGCCTTCCGAAACCGCCGGTCTCGGCGGCCTGCTCGCGCTGGTGCTGATCGCCTTCATCTATGGCGTGTGGCGGCCGCGCGATCTGTCGCCGATCCTGCTGTCGACCATCCGCGAATCCACCATGCTGATGATGATCATCGGCATGTCGCTGCTTTATTCCTACGTGATGAGCTATCTGCATATCTCGCAATCGGCGGCGCAAGCCATCGTCAACATGCATCTGCCGCACTGGGGATTGCTCGCGGCGATCCTCGGCATGGTGATCGTGCTTGGCTTCTTCCTGCCGCCGGTGTCGATCATCCTGATGACCGCGCCGATCATCCTGCCGCCGCTGCGCGCGGCGAATTTAGACATCATCTGGTTTGGCATCGTCATGACCATCGTGATGGAGATGGGCCTGATTCACCCGCCGGTCGGGTTGAACATCTTCGTGATCCGCAACGTCGCGCCCGACATTCCGCTGAGCAAGGTGATCTGGGGCACGCTGCCCTTTCTTGGCCTGATGCTGCTGGCGGTGATCCTGATGTGCGTGTTTCCCGGCATCGTCACGCTGTTGCCAAATCTGGTGATGGGCACGGAAGCGGTGCGGTAAAACGAAGCGGCGATAAGCCTGTATCAAATTCGATGTCGTCCCCGCGCAGGCGGGGACCCATCGTTCAGCGCGCGGGATTTGGCGGTTCTACCTGAGGGATTCGCAAGTCTGGGTCCCCGCCTGCGCGGGGACGACGCTGTAAAATCTTCATTACCATTTTCGGAAAAATGAATGCCGCGTGCAGGCTCAATGCGTCCAAGGCTCCGGCCGGCGGAACGCGAAATTGTCCGCATAGGCCTTCTGGCGAAAGGCCGCGTCATGCGGCTCCAGCACCTGATAGGGAATGCCTTCACGCTCGCAGTAAGCGACGGCTTCTTCCCTGGTGTCGAAATGCAGCGTCAGTTGCTGCTTCATATCGGCGGTGGACGTCCAGCCCATCAGCGGCTCGATCACGCGCGGCAATTCGGGTTCATAGTCGAGCCGCCATTCCTTGGTGGCCATTTTGCCGGATTGCATGGCGTTCTTGGCGGGCTTGAAAATGCGAGCGGTCATACAAAGCCTCAAGGGTCGGGATGGATCGGGCCGGAAGTCGGGCCTATAAGGACCGGTGCATCAATTTGCGGCCTTGTATAGTCTTTTTGCGGCGCCGTAACAATGTCGTGTCTCGCGCCGTTTAGCCCTATGGATTGCCTCAACCGACCCTATTTTCCTGACTTAAAAAGCCATTCATGATTCAAGCCAAACTCCCGCCCCAAGGCCGCGACCTGCGGCTGGATATTTTTCGTGGAATCGCAAACTGGGCGATTTTCCTCGACCATATCCCGAACAATGTCGTCAACTGGGTGACAACGCGGAACTACGGTTTCAGCGACGCCGCCGACCTGTTCGTGTTCATATCCGGCTACACCGCCGCCTTCGTCTACGCCAAGATGATGATCGATCGCGGGTTCATCGTAGGCGCCACGCGGCTGCTCAAGCGCGTCTGGCAGCTCTACGTCGCGCACGTCCTGCTGTTCGTCATCTACATCGCCTCGATCGGCTGGGTCGCCTACCGTTACAGCGATCCGCAGATCATCCACGAATTCAACATCGCCGGGCTGGTCGACAACCCGATCGAGACCATCACCCAGGGTTTACTGCTGCGCTTCAAGCCGCTCAACCTCGACGTGCTGCCGCTCTATATCGTGCTGATGGGATTTTTCCCGCCGGTGCTGTGGGCGTTGCTGCGCTGGCCCAATCTGGTGATGACCGGATCGCTCGTGCTTTATCTGGCGGCACGCTTTTTCGGCTTGAATTTTTCGGCCTATCCTTACGGCGTCTGGTACTTCAACCCGTATTGCTGGCAACTCCTGTTCGTGTTCGGCGCCTGGTTCGCGCTCGGCGGCGCCCGCGAATCCAAATTCCTGATCCGTTCGCGCTGGCTCGTTATCCTCGGCGTACTCTACCTGATCTTCTCGCTCGCGATGACAATGGCGGGCCGCTTCCCGCAATTTGGAGCGCTGTTCCCGGACTGGCTGGTGAGCACGTTCAATCCCAACGACAAGACCAATCTGGCGCCATATCGGTTTTTGCATTTCGTGGTGATCGCCTTCCTCGCCACCCGCTTCGTTCGCAAGGACTGGCCGGGGCTGGAGTGGAAGATTTTCGATCCGCTGGTGAAATGCGGGCAGCAATCGCTGCAAGTGTTCTGCGTCGGCGTCTTCCTGTCGTTCGTGGGACATTTCGCGCTGATGATGAGCTATGGCTCGATTCTGGCGCAGATCGGCGTCAGCGTTGTCGGTATCGCGATCCTCACCGCCGTGGCCTATTATGGAAACTGGTCGAAAAACCAGGACAAGCCGCTGCGCAGCAGCCAACCGCAGGCGCCAAAGTCGTTCGGGGCAAACGCATAGAAACGTCGCCAGGCCCGTTTCGCAAGTCAGTCGTGGATGGATTCACGCGAGCGGTGAAACGAGGTCCTGCGCTCAAGGCTTGTCCACGCACGTCCGTTGCCAGCCGGAGTTGGTGCGCTCCCATTCACAGGTCCGCTTTTTGCGCCAATCCCCCAACTTTTCGAGTTTTCCACCCGGCTCGTAAGCGTGTGTCGCCTCTTGCTGTCGAGCAACCATAGCTTTCAGATCCCGCACGCCGGGCGTGCTCGGCGGCGCGAGGATTATCAACGCGCCTCCCATAATAAGGGCCGCGTAAAACAGGATTATCATGATCAGCGACACATGCTCCCGATAGCAGCAAGGCCTTAAATTGACGTTGATGGATTGTCCGGTTTTCGCTCCATCAAACCAATCGAAAAGCCGCAGACCTCATCCCTGCGACCCGGTCCGGCGCACTGTGGCCCCATGGAAAAACTCGTGTAAACTCCGCCCGGCCCGGCGACTGCTGTCATCGCTCGGCGATATAAAAGTTTTGCGGTGATAATCGCAGCGGAACCAACGCCGGCATCTGCGCTCAATTCAAAAGAGAGGACAGTATGAAAAAATTGATGATCGGTATCGCGCTGGCCGGGCTGACGAGCCTGGCGGCGACCGTCCCGTCTCAGGCGAAAAATTACAGATATTGCCTGTTTGAAGGGGGCGGCATTGTGGGGAGAGACTGTTCGTTTGACACTTACAGCCAGTGCTCGGCATCGGCTTCAGGCCGGATTGCCGATTGCAGGATCAATCCGATGTGGGCTTTTCAAGGCCAGGATGAGCCGGTGAAAAAGAAGCGCCGCCGCAAGCACTGAGCGGATTGCGCGGCTTGTTTATCGAGACTGGAAAACGCCGGAGCACCCATCGGGGGCGTCGATAAACTTTATAATAATTTCAGTGTGTTATGGTCGGGGCAGGAGGATTCGAACCTCCGACCTGCGGTACCCAAAACCGCCGCGCTACCAGGCTACGCTATACCCCGAACGGGCCGTGGTTACACCGTTCGCGGCGCGCCAGCAAGGCACGAAAGGCCGGTTGGGACGGCTTTGATGCCCGGATAGACAACCTTGGCGAAACAGCCTTAGCGCGACCCAAACAGCGGATGCGCGACACGGTCGCCCGGCGCGATGCCGAGTTTGCGCGCCGTGCCGCCAGCCACCTCCAGCACGCCCTTGGCGAGCCCGCCTGACGAGATGATCTTTTCCGACAGCGGCTCGGTGTTCTGGGCGATGCTGAGAATGGTGCCGTCGGTACGAATAAAGATCATGTCCAGCGGGATGTAAGTGTTCTTCATCCACATCTGCACGTTCTGCTCGGGCGAGAAATCGAACAGCATGCCGCGGCCCTCGCCCAGCGACTTGCGGTACATCAGTCCCTTCATGCGCTCTTCATCGGTGACCGCCATCTCGATGGTGAACACCTGCACGCCCGATTTGGTGATGATCTCAAGCGATTGGGTCTCAGTGGCGCGTGATGGCTGCATGAGAAGCAAACCCGCGAGCATCATCGCCGCGAAGCCGACAAGGACAGGGCGGAGTTTAACGGAAACAAAGCGCGGCAATTCAAAAGCGGGCATCGGACAATCCCAGCGGTGCGATTTCGGTCGCACATACCAGATCGCACGCGAAATACCAGCGACCACGCAATCAATCCTGCGTGGCAGCGCCATAAACGGAAGAAACTCAGTGAGAGGAAAGCCCGCCCGCGCCGGTTTCCGGCTGGATTTCGGCCGCCATCATGCCCTTGGAGCCGGGCCCGTAGCGAACCAGCACATACTGGCCGGGGCGCAATTCGGTCATGCCGTAGCGGCGCAGCGTTTCCATGTGCACGAAAATATCGGGCGTCCCCTCACCGCACGACACGAACCCGAATCCGCGCAGCCGGTTGAACCATTTCACCTGCGCGCGCTCCAGTCCGCTGGTGGGGGTGACATTGACGTGAGTGCGGGTCGGCAGCATCTGCGCCGGGTGGATCGCGGTGGATTCGTCCATCGAGATCACGCGGAAGGCCTGATAGCCCTTGTGGCGCTGGACGCATTCGCACACCAGACGCGCGCCTTCATAGGCAGTCGAATACCCGTCCCGCCGCAAAACCGTGACGTGGAGCAGGATGTCGGGTGACCCATTGTCCGGAACGATGAAACCATAGCCCTTGGACGCATCGAACCATTTGATAACGCCGCTGAGCTCGACAAGGTTGGCCGCCGCGCCGTCATCAAGCCCTGAAAACGGATCACTCGCCTCACGGTGCAGCCCGCCGCCGTACCCGTCTGACGATGACCGACCTGCAGGCGAGCGACCTGAAGGCGACCGGCCAGCGGAGCCCGCGCTCAATCCTGGCGCACTCGACCTGTTGGACTCGAAATTGTCCGACCCCTTATCGTCCGACCTCATGACCCCCGGACCCCATACTCCCCGACATCCGCCAAATTGATCGACGGCTTTCGGTCCCATTACGCTCATCCTTGCCAATTCAAGGACGATGCAGCTCGCGAATCTCATTGATTCGAAGATAACACTCCGGCCCAAGCCGCAAACTAAAAAAACAAATCAGCCATGACCTATGAACAGCCTTGCGCGTGCGCGAATCAATTCGCGGCGAAGGGGCCACCCAGTGGAGTGGATTTGACATTCGCGCCAAATCCGGCAGCAACTCCGCAAAGCGAATATCAAATCCAAAACTCCACTGGAAATTATATTCGTTGGTGGTCTTCCGATTCTAACATTCGCAAGCAGGGCCGCCGAGACGGGATGCGAATGTTGGAATCAGACCACCAAATATTTCCCCGATGTCATGGCGGATCACCAGATCGGCGATGTCATCGAGTTCGGTGGGCTGAAGGTTGACGATGACAAGCCGCGCGCCGCTGTTTTTTGCGAGCAGCGGAATACCCGCCGCCGGCCAAACCACCAGCGACGAGCCGATTGACAGAAACAGGTCACAGTTTCGTGCAAGCTGCGCCGCGCGGCGCATCGCGTCTTCCGGCATCGCCTGACCGAACGACACCGTCGCGGTTTTTACCGGCTCCCCGCATGCAATGCACGATGGCGCAGCGGCGGTCTCATCG
>DASWQB010000115.1:0-1510 GCA_036398335.1 Afipia sp.
AAAAACCTGTCGCCGGCACCGGCTCGCCTCGAAAGCGCGAGACGAGACCGTCATAGCGTCCGCCGCCGCCGACCGAGCCGAAACGCACCGGACGGCCTTTCTCGTCCTTGGTCTCGAGCAGCAGTTCAACTTCATAGACGGGGCCGGTGTAGTATTCGAGGCCGCGCACGACGGAGGGATCGATGCGGATGCGGTCTTCACCATAGCCGGAACTATTCGCAAGCGCCGCAATCTCTTCAAGCTCGCAAATGCCTGCTTGATACACCGCATTTTCCTGCGCGGAGCCACGAATGCTATCAAGCGTTTGTTCGTTTGTGTCACCGTTGCGCCGCAGGCGACTTAAAATCATCTCGGCATGCTCGTTGGACAAGCCTGCACCTTTGGTAAAATCTCCTGAAGGATCTTTTCGTCCAATAGTCATCAGCAGGCGAACATCCAGTTCAGCAAACTTGTCGAGTTTGTCGATTGCGCGCATCACCGTCAGCCATTGACTGTCATCGGTGACACCAATCTTCTCGCGAATACCATCGAGCACCTTGCGATTATTCACCTTCACGACATAACAGCCGCGCGGAATGCCGAGCGCTTCCATCGTGTCGGCAGCCATCATGCACATCTCGGCATCGGCGGCGGGCGATGCGCTGCCGACCGTGTCGGCGTCGAACTGCATGAACTGACGGAAGCGGCCCGGTCCCGGCTTCTCGTTGCGATAGACATAGCCGTGGCGATAGGAGCGGTAGGGCTTCGGCAGCGTGTCGAAATTCTCGGCAACATAGCGTGCGAGCGGCGCGGTCAGATCGTAGCGCAGCGAGATCCACTGTTCGTCGTCGTCCTGAAACGAGAACACGCCCTCATTGGGCCGGTCCTGATCGGGCAGAAACTTTCCGAGCGCGTCGGTGTATTCCATCGTCGGCGTTTCCACCGGCTCGAAGCCGTAGCGCTCATAGACCGCGCGGATTTTCTCCACCATCGCGCGCGTCGCTGCAATCTCGGATGGCGTGCGATCGACCAGCCCGCGTGGCAGGCGGGCGCGGAGTTTCTGCGGTTTTTTTGGTTTTTTGTCGGACATGAGGCTCGATCGGGATAAGTCAATATTGACTTACTAAAGTCGTCACCGAGTTATCAGCCATGACCGGGGCGAGCAAGCTAAACACTGAGCGTCATACGCGGGCTTGACCCGCGTAACCATCATTCAAAAAAGACGGATGGCCGGGTCACGCCCGGCCATGACGATTGAAAGCAATTGCCCCTCTCTCCGTAAGGATGGGGATAAAGGGGACTTAATTCACCAACACCGCGCCGTCGCAGCGGATACCCGGCACCCACACGTCCGCCTGGCCGAGGCCGACGCCCAGCGTCTGCAACACCGAGGCCAGCAGCGTGTCGATCGAACCGGTCGCACCGCTGATGATGCTTGTGACCAGCGGACCGATGCCGGGGATCGGCAGGCCGAGCGGGCCGAGCTGAATGCCGAGTTGCAGATCGCCCAAAAGGCTCGATGTCAGCGATG
>DASWQB010000116.1:0-6798 GCA_036398335.1 Afipia sp.
GATCAAGCAGGCCATCGCCGGCCGTCATGACGCGCAAATCCTGGCATTCGACAGCGAGACCAGCCACCCCGTGGAGATCGACCTTCGTGGATCGCTCGCGGATGTGCGGGCGCGGTTCGCGCAAAAATCCGCCGATCAGACGTCTCCCGCGCAGGAAGCCGAAACACCACGCGGGCCGGGACGGCCCAAACTGGGCGTGGTCGCGCGCGAGGTCACGCTGCTGCCCCGGCACTGGGAATGGCTTGCCCTTCAACCCGGCGGAGCGTCGGTGGCGCTGCGCAAACTCGTCGAGGACGCGCGGCGAGCCGGTTCAACGAAAGATCGCGCCCGCGCCATGCAGGAGTCCGCCTATCGCTTCATGGCGGCCATGGCCGGCGACAAGCCGAACTACGAAGAAGCCTTGCGGGCGCTGTTCGCGAATGACCGTGCGCGCTTCCACGACCTGATCACGCATTGGCCCGCGGACATTCGCGATCACATCGCGCAATTGACCGGCGAGCTTTTCAAAACGCCGCGCGCCGAAACCGCGAACTGATGGCTGGCTGCTTCACGCCGCCAGCGGCCTTTTGACGGGCGGCGCCATGAAAGCCGGCGACACCGGGTCAGCGATATTGCGCGTGAGAATCGCGTCGATGTCGCGCTTGGCGGCGTCATCGATATGCCAGCCCTCAATGTCGTGAACCGGATCGAGCTGATCGGGCCGCCGCGCGCCCCATAGCGCAATGGTCGGGCCCTGATCGAGCACCCAGCGCACCGCCAGCGCCAGCACGGTCTTGCCAAATCGCTCACGCGCGAGCGCGTCGAGTTCTTTCACCGCCGCCAGATAATGCGGAAAGCGCGTGCCGGAAAATTTCGGATCGGACTTCCGCAGATCGTCGCCTTCGAATTTTGTTGCGGCGCTGATCTTGCCCGACAGCAAACCGCGGCAAAGCGCGCCGTAGCTTAAGACGGTGAGCCCGGTCTTTTCCGCGTAAGGCAGTACGTCGGCTTCCATGTCGCGTTCGAACAAATTGTAGGGCGGCTGCACGGCATCAAGCCGGGCATGAGCGCGAAAAGCATCCATCTGCGCGGGCGAATAATTGCTGACGCCGATCGCCCTGACCTTTCCGGCGCGGCGGAGCTCTTCCAAAACGCGCGCGGTCTCATCGAAAGGCGTTTCCAGATCCGGCCAATGCACCTGATAAAGATCGATGACGTCGGTGCCCAGACGCCGCAGCGAATCCTCGATCTCCTGTTGCAGGCGCGCGGGACGCGAATCGCGAAACACTCTGCCGTCTTTCCAGGCGAGGCCGACTTTTGTTGCGATCTGCACCTTGCCGCGCAGGCCGCCCTCCTTCAGGGCCTTGCCGACGATCTCCTCCGATGAGCCGAAACCGTAGACCGGCGCGGTGTCGATCAGCGTGATGCCGCGCTCGACAGCGGAGCGGATCGTCGCGATCGCCTCTTTTTCATCGGTGCCGCCCCACATCCAGCCGCCGATCGCCCATGTGCCAAGTCCGATGCGCGATGTCGTGACATCCGAAGCGCCGATTTTGATCTGTTCCATCGTCGATATCCTGCGAAATAAATGTGAGCTTCAGATGGGCGCGGCCCGCACACCCGGCAAGCGCAGCAGCGGACAACAATCGTTGAGTTGCCCGCAGGCAAAATGCGCTTTATGCAGCGCGATTGATCCGGATCATCCTCTTGATCCGGATCATCCTTGCGCAGCAATCATGCGGCCGCCGATACGGGTTCATCGCCCGATCACAAAAGGGCCCCCCTTTGCGATGGCTCTTTGATAGGCCGGTCGCGCACGGATACGCTCCAGCCACGCGGTGGCTTTCGGATAGCGCGCATCAAGACCGGCGCGGGCCTGCGCCGCTTCCACCGGAAAGCTCATCTGGATGTCGGCGGCGGTCAGGGCATCGCCCGCGAACCATTCGCTTTTTGAAAGTTCGCCTTCCCAGAACGCGATATGCTGCGCGAGCTGCGGATCCACGATCGTCGCCTGCATCCGCGCGAAGACGGGCCCCAGCAAAGGCCGCGCATACCAGGGCGCGCGGCGCGGCACCAGGCTGAACAGCAGTTTTTGATAAAGCAGCGGCATCGCCGAGCCTTCGGCGTAATTCATCCAGTAGACATAACGTCGCCACTCAGGCGTGCCCCGCGCTGGGGCGAGACGGCCGTTGCCATAGGTCTCAATCAGATATTCGAGAATCGCGCCGGACTCGGCGATGGTCTTGTCGCCGTCGGTGATGACCGGCGATTTTCCAAGCGGGTGAACCTTCTTCAATTCCGGCGGCGCGAGGAGCGACGGCTGGCGCTGGTAGCGCACGATCTCGTACGTCACCTCCAGTTCCTCAAGCAGCCACAAGACGCGCTGCGAGCGGGAATTGTTGAGGTGATGAACCGTAATCATGAATTTGCACCCTGCATTATGATTTAAAAATCCGACGCTGCGCTTAAAGGCCGCATTTTAATCGGCGGACTTTATCGAAGCTCCGATGAATTGCAGCACGATTTCGCGCCGATGCGGCCGCGCGCGGTGCTCGATGAGATAGATGCCTTGCCAGGTGCCGAGCGCCATCGCGCCGTCGATGACAGGGATTGTGAGGCTGCTTGCGGTGAGCATGGTCTTGATATGCGCCGGCATGTCGTCGGGGCCTTCGCTGTCGTGGACCCAGCCGCCGTCTTCCGGGGCAAGGCGATCCAGCAATGTCATCAGATCCGTCAGGACGTCGGGATCGGCGTTTTCCTGAATCGTCAGCGACGCGGAGGTGTGCCGCACGAACAACGTCAGCGCGCCCGCCTGCGCTTCGGCTTCGCGCAGGAACTGCCTCGCCTCATGGGTGATATCGAAAAGGCCGCGATGCGGCGTCTCCAACGTCAGCGCAGATATCGCGATGGTCTCCGGCGCCGTCAGACTTACTGGCGCACGCCGCCCGTTCAATTTCATGATGCGATCCTTGCCCAGTCCACGCCGCTATTCTATCCGGGCCATGGTTTCCTCATCGAAGCGCCCACCGAAATATTTTTCAATTGCGGCGGTAAACACTTCGCCTTTGCAGGTCGCGTGGGCGAACAGCGTCATCGATGAGCAAAATTTCAGATCGTCGGGATATCCGAAAATCTCCGACACGGACTTATCCGTGATCGCGTTGACCAGCGATGTGCATTCGCGCAATCGCGGTCCGAGAATGTCGTGGTCGAGATAGAGCGCGGCTTCGGCGCGCGAGGTGATCGCGTATTTTTTCGCCATCGCGCTGTGACCCAATCCCTCGAACTGCGGAAAGATGAACCACATCCAGTGGCTGCGCTTTCGGCCCGCGCGCAATTCCGCGACGACGGCCGGATAGACCGGCCTTTGGGCCTCGACGAAGCGTTGCAGATCGGCGCTCATGGCGAAACAACGCCCGGCGACGGGTTTTGGTTGACCTCCGAAAATATAACTTTGCGCGTATTCTGCCGCAGATATGTTTACGCAATCCGCGCAAGCTCGATTGCGAAGCAAAATCGGCGCCCACTTTTGCGGAATACGCACCAAACAACAAAACCGCCATAAGGCGGGTCGTCGTCTAAAATGCCAGACTTCACAAATGCCAAGTTCTCGTGATCGGGCGACCTTCGAGAATTCTGGAGCGGGCGAAGGGATTCGAACCCTCGACCCCGACCTTGGCAAGGTCGTGCTCTACCCCTGAGCTACACCCGCATCACAGAAATTCGGGGCCGTGAGCCCCGGGCGGACACCTATGCCAAAACCAGACCGGCAATGCAACAGCGCGCTGGCCTTGAAAGCATGTCTATTTTCCGCGCCGCCGCCGGCCCTGTCTGGTCCTAAATCCATGTTCCCGAACGGTTTCACAGCCGTTTCAGCAATTGAAAAACACCGTTTGGCGCGCCATTTATGGTCTCAGCCATGCTAGACACTTGAAATAGCGATCTGGCGCCTTCACGCGCAGCGAGGACGACATTGACCATCATCGAGCAAAACAGCGGACCGGCCACGGGCGCCGCGCCATCGGACCTCATCAAGGACACCACGACACAGACTTTCGTGAAGGACGTGATCGAGGAATCGAAGAATCAGCCGGTGCTGATCGACTTCTGGGCGCCTTGGTGCGGGCCCTGCAAGCAATTGACCCCGACCCTTGAGAAGGCCGTGCGCGCCGCCAAGGGCAAGGTCAAGCTGGTGAAAATGAACATCGACGAGCATCCGGCGATTCCAGGCCAGATGGGCATCCAGTCGATTCCCGCCGTGATTGCGTTCGTCAACGGCCAGCCGGCCGACGGCTTCATGGGCGCGGTGCCGGAGGGCCAGGTCAACGCCTTCATCGACAAGCTCACGCAGGGCATGCCCGCCCCCGGCGACGGCGCGGATCTCATCGCGGAGGCCGCCGCGCTGCTTGCGGAAGGCGACGCCGCCACCGCCGCCTCGCTCTACGCGCAGGCGCTCAGCGAGGACAGCGCCAGCATTCCGGCGATCGCGGGTCTGGCGCGCTGTTACGTGGTGGCGGGCGCGCTGGAGCAGGCCAAGCAGACGCTGGCGATGGTGCCGGAATCCAAGCGCAATGACGCCTCGATTTCCGCCGTGCAGACCATGCTCGATCTCGCCGAGCAGGCGCAGGCCGTCGGCCCGGCCGAGGAACTTGAAAAGAAGGTCGCCGCCGATCCGCTCGATCATCAGGCGCGCTTCGATCTCGCCACCGCGCTCAACGCCAAGAACAAGCGCGCGGAAGCGGCCACGCAACTCCTCGAAATCGTCAAGCGCGACCGCAAATGGAACGAGGACGGCGCGCGCAAGCAGCTCGTGCAGTTTTTCGAGGCATGGGGCGCGGACGACGAGGCCACCGTCGAGGGCCGCAAGCGGCTATCGACGATTTTGTTTTCATAAGGCTGCCTGCTTAAGGCAGCCGTCCGCAATGTTGCGCTCAACTTAAAAAGTGGAAACCGGATGCCGATCAATTCCGAATATCACGGCCCCGGCGATCTTCCGGAAACCATTCCGGTGTTTCCGCTCGCCGGCGCGCTGCTGCTGCCGCGCGGACAGATGCCGCTGAATATCTTCGAGCCGCGTTATCTGGAGATGATCGACGATGCCCTGCGCGACGGTCATCGCATCATCGGGATGATCCAGCCCGATGTGACCCATTCGCGCAGCCAGGCAGCGCCTTCGCTGTTTCGCATCGGCTGCGCCGGGCGCATCACCCAGTTCGCCGAGACCGGCGACGGACGGTACGTTCTCGAACTCACCGGCATCTCGCGGTTCAAGATCGTCGAGGAGATGAAGGTGCTGAGCCCCTATCGCCAGTGCAAGGTGGATTTTTTCTCCTTCGTGGACGATTTCACCGCGCGCAAGGGCGAGGATGCCGTCGACCGCAACGCGGTGCTCGCCGTGCTGACGGATTTCCTCAAAGCCAATGAGTTGAAAGTGGACTGGGACGGCATCAACAGCGCGCCCAACGAGGCGTTGGTGAACGCGCTGGCGATGATGTCGCCTTACGGGGCGGCGGAGAAGCAGGCGATGCTGGAAGCGCCGGACCTGAAAACCCGCGCCGAAATCCTGATCGCGGTGACGCAGATGGAATTGGCCAAGAAGCAGACATCCGGCGACAACACGCTGCAATAAGGCATTGATCTGTCGTATACCGTCATTCTAATTTCACGCAGCGATTTCATTCAGGATCATTCATGACGACCACTCCGGCCAATGGCCCGCGTCCCGACGCCGTCGATCCAAAACTTCTGGAAATTCTGGTCTGCCCCCTTACCAAGGGCCGGCTGGAATATGATGCGGCGGCGCAGGAGCTGATCTCCCGCACGGCGAAACTGGCCTATCCGATCCGCGACGGCATTCCGATCATGCTGCCGGAAGAAGCGCGAAAAATCGCCTAGTGCCCCGAAACACACGTTCATGAAACGTTATCGGCTGGCGATCTTCGATCTGGACGGAACGCTGTCCGATAGCTTTCCGTGGTTCCTGCAAGCGCTCGATGATGTCGCTGACAAACGCCGCTTGAAGCGGGTCGCCCCTGGCGACATTGAGAACCTGCGCACCAAAACCCTTCAGGAAATTTTCGCGGCGCTTGGCGTTTCGCGCTGGCGGCTGCCCGGCATCATTCGCGACATGCGCCGCATGAAATCGAAGGCGCTGAATCAGATCACGCTTTTCCCCGGCGCGGACGACATGCTGCGAAGGCTGCACGCCGCCGGCATCACGCTTGCGATGGTGAGCTCGGATTCAGAGGCAAATGTCCGCTATTCCCTCGGCGAGGCGGCGGCGCTGATGTCGTATTACGACTGCGGCGCACCGCTTGGCGGCAAGGCGAAAAAATTCCGGCGCGTGCTGCGGACTCTGGATGTCCAGCCGCGCGATGCCATCTATATCGGCGACGAAATCCGCGACAGCGAGGCGGCAGCGCAAACCGGCATGGATTTCGGCGCCGTCAGCTGGGGCTATAACGCCGCCGAGGCGCTCCGAAAACTCTCGCCGGCCTTCCTGTTCACGGGCTTTGACGACATTCTTCGCGAACTCTGCCGCGATATTTAAAGCGTCTCGCCGCGCAGCAGCCGCGGCACTTCGCCGGTGAGGCCCGCGGCCTGACGGATGAATGCGCTTTTGAGCGGCGGCACGCGATCGACCAGTCCGAGGCCGATGTCGCGCACGCTGCGCAGGAGCGTCGATTCGTTCGAGAACAAGCCGTTCAGCGCGTTTGTGGCGACGCCCATTGCCACGGTGTCGAAACGCCGCCAGCGCTGATAGCGCTCCAGCACGCCCGCTTCACCGAAATCGAGACCGAGGCGCGCGGCATCGACAAC
>DASWQB010000117.1:0-2769 GCA_036398335.1 Afipia sp.
CGCGCGCGGCGGCGAAGCTGATCCTTCATCAGGGCCGAGGTTACCTTAGTCGCGCGGATGCGATCAATTTCAGCTTGGGTATGGATGACAGCAGTGTTTTTCTCGTCGATTTTGTTCGCTTCATTTGCCTGTCGCTCCGCCTCGTCCAGACTCCCTTTAGTATGATGAAGCTCAAATAGCGCCCATTGCTGGTATATAAACGCCTGATTGGGCGCTACCGAAATGGCCGATTCATAGATGCGGCGGCCTGGTTCAGGTTCAGCAAAGGTATTTGCGAGCGCCCGACCCTTGGTAATCTGCTCTAGCGCCCTTGAATCCGAGGAATATCCGAAATCAAGACCAGAGATTATTCGAGCGAATTGATCAGCTTTCTGTTCGTCGGTGGAACACGCCTGTCGGAACACAAGTTGCGCAACACGGGCGTGACGGGTTCGGTAGCTGTAGTCTCCCGAATACCTGTCTGTCTCCGCTTTCACGATATTGAGGAGCGGCGCAAAAAATTTCTCTTGATAGTCCGGAAAGGTAATTCCCGAGATACGTGAGATCGTACCGGCACGCGCACTAACTGAATACTGATGCATTGTCGCAATGTCGAGGTAGAGCTGACGAGCCTGTTCTGGGCTCACCCGCTGATGCTCCAATTTAAGGACCTCTTCAAATGGTCGTCCCTGCGTCAACTGATGAAGTGCGACAAGCAGTTGCCTCTCGGCCACGGTCTCAAACTGCCTTATACGTTCGTCACGCGTTTCCGACGCTAAAAGGCCTAGACAGCTGTACTTTTCGAGCAGATCGAGTAGCCCATTTATTTCTCTGCGAGAGAGATATCTGACCTTCAATTCCGGCCCAGGGAATTCGCGTTCTAATTCTCCGCAGTAGGTATGCCAATCGGAATCTCGCTCAGCTCCTACTACTACCAGAGGCAACTTGTTCACCCGGGCGTGACGAAGAAGAGCTGTCACCCCATCCACGTGGAGACCAACGTCATCTACAAAAAGATAAATAGGCTTCTGCGTAAGTTCGTATGTAAGCGCCGTCTAGGCCCCATTGGATTGGGTGTATTTTGAGGCTTGCTGCGTATGCGAGAATGTTTCCAGTTTTATCTGGAGATTTGCATGGCAGATGATGGATTTGTTGGTCGCTACGAAGTTGTCGAGCCGCGCCGTGGAAACCGGCGTTGGCCGGATGATGTAAAGGCGCGGATCGTGGCGGAAAGCTTTGAGCCTGGTGTTCGTGTTGTGGATGTTGCGCGCCGTCACGGGGTTATAGCAAACCAGCTTTCCGATTGGCGACGTCAAGTGCGCGACGGCAATCTGGTGCTGCCGTTTGCGGCGGCAACGACGCGGTCGGAACACGATGGTGCCGAGCCGTCATTCGTTCCTCTTGCAATCGCTGCCGAGCCGCCTGAGCATGTCAATCGTTTGTCGCTTCCGAAGATGGCCTCCGACGGGCCGAGGGTGCAGGTTTTGACGTTGCAGATTGGCTCAGACGTTGTGATGCGGGTTCCTAATGATGTGCCCGTTGAACGGGTCGCCGCTCTGGTTCGCGCTGTGCGAGGAGCGTCATGATCGTCGCGGGCCAACGACTGCCGATCCTGATCGCAACCCGTCCGGTTGACTTCCGCTGTGGGCATCAGGCGCTGGCTTTGATGGTGCAGACCGAGTTGAAGCTGGACCCGCATTCCGGGGTGACGGTGATCTTCCGGTCCAAGCGCGGGGATCGTCTGAAGATCCTGGTGTGGGATGGCAGCGGAATGGTCCTGATTTACAAAATTCTTGAACATGGAAGCTTTGCCTGGCCCAAGGTTCAGGATGGAACGATGCGTCTTTCCAGGGGTCAGTATGAGGCCATGTTTGAAGGTCTGGACTGGCGACGGGTGATGGCGCAACGGGTGACTGCGCCGTCTGCAGCGGGGTAAATTCTGGCGGCTCTCGCATTGTTTTATTTGGATTTTTGATGCCATTTTGCTATAAAGCGGCATGTCGCAATCCTTTGATCTCAGCTTGTATCCGGACCTTCCACCAGAGGTCGCCAAAGCCTTCGCGGAGATGCAGTTCGAGCTGTCGGTCGAGCGTGCTGCACGTCAGCATGAGCAGGCGGTGGTGGCCGAAAAGGACGCGTTCATCGCCGAGTTGAAGGAACTGATCGAGAAGCTTGAGGGGCAGGTTCACGACTATCGGCGCACGAAGTTCGGGCCGAAATCGGAAAAGCTAGATCCGACGCAGATGGAACTGGCGCTGGAAGACCTTGAAACGGCGATTGCCGAAACACAGGCGCGGATCGCCGCCGTCGAGAAGAAGATCGAAGCCAGCGCAATCAATCCTGGAGAGGTTGGCGATCCGGACAAGGCCGTTTCTCGCAAGGAGCGCAAGGCCCGTGCACTGCCCGAACACCTGCCGCGGGTCGAGCGCGTGATCGAGCCCGAGAGCATCGTTTGCCCCTGCGGTTGCGGCAACATGGTCCGGATCGGCGAGGATCGGACGGAACGGCTCGACCGGATTCCGGCACGCTACGAGGTGATCGTCACGATCCGCCCGAAATACGCATGTCCCAAGGGTCGAACGGGCGTCGTCCAGGCCAGAGCGCCGGCGCATCTCCTGGAAGGAAGCTGGCCGACCGAAGCCCTTCTGGCGGAGATTGCCGTCTCCAAGCATTCCGAACATATGCCGCTCAACCGGCAGGCTGAGGTCATGGCGCGACACGGGGTGCCGATAGACCGTACGGTCCTGGCCGATTGGATGGGACGCACGGGCAGCGAAATCGCACCGGTGG
>DASWQB010000118.1:0-1791 GCA_036398335.1 Afipia sp.
TCGCAATAGCTGTCTTTGACAGGCACAGGCCGAATGACCTTGCGGGTCTCGCACCCTGGCTTGTCATCGATGCGGCGGGTCCTTTTCAGGACAGCGGCTATGAACTTGCCCTCGCCGCCATCGATGGCGGCGCTCATCACATCGACTTTGCGGACGCGCGGACATTTGTCGCGGGCTTCCCAACCTCTCTCGATCAAAAGGCGCGCGCCCGGGGCGTCCTTGCCGTCACGGGCGCAAGCTCCACACCTGCGTTGTCGCATGCGGCACTGACACCGCTGGTCGCGGGCTGGACGCAAATCGACGAAACAATCGTTACCATCTCCCCCGGCGCCAGATCGCCGCGCGGACTTTCGGTGGTGAAATCCATTCTGTCCTACGCCGGCAAACCGGTTCGCATTTTCGATGAGGGCGAATGGCGCACAACCCCCGGCTGGTCGCTGACAAGACGGCTCAGCATGCCGGGTCTCGGAACAAGATGGGCATCGCTGTGCGAAACACCCGATCTCGATCTGTTGCCCGCGCGATTTCCGGTCCGGCGCAGCGCATTGTTTCTCGCGGGGCTGGAGCTTACGGTCCTGCATCTTGGCCTGGGCCTGTTGTGCTGGCCGGTGCGTCTCAAATGGGTGCATTCGCTGCGTCCGCTGGCAAAACCGCTCAATGCCATCGCCGGGCTTCTCTGCGTCTTCGGTTCGGATCGCGGCGGAATGATTGTCGAGGCGGCGGGCCTCGATCCCGAAAATCGGCCCATCCGCGCGCGATGGTCGCTCACGGCGAAAGCCAATGCGGGCCCCAATGTCCCCGTCGCCGCGGCAAGCGCGCTTTGCAAGGCGATCCTGGATAAACGCCAGACCAAGACGGGCGCCTTCGCATGCGTGGGACTGTTGACTTGCGAGGAGATTTTGGAGGAGCTGAAACATCTGCCCATTGAAACGCGGGTGGATGAATCGCTCTGCAAGGATACCAGTCTGTTTCGGCGGCTGATCGGGCGCCGTTTCGACCTCCTGCCCCGCGCCTTCAGGATCGTTCACGACGGCCGTACGGATGCAAGTTTTCACGGCAACGCCGTTGTCCGCATCGGGCAGAGTTTGGCCGCGCGGCTGATCACGCGAATCATGAACCTGCCCAGGCCGGGCACACATCGTATCGAGGTTCGTATTGCGCCCGGCCCGGACGGCGAAACATGGACGCGCACATTCGGAACGGCATCTTTTCGCTCCTGCCTTTCGGATGCGCCGCGGCTCGGCGAATTCCAGGAGGTATTCGGTCCGCTGCGCTTTTCGTTCGATTTGCAAAGTTCAGCAGCCGGGGTGAAATGGCAGTTCACAGGCTGGTCGCTGCTCGGCCTTCCGGTACCGCGCTGGGCCGGGCCGCGCATGAAAGCGGGCGCCATCGGCACCGGCGGCCGCTACAGTTTCAGCGTCGTTGTGAATCACCCGCTGACAGGCCTGCTGTTTGCCTATCGCGGCGGACTTGACGCGCCGTGACGCGAGCGAGGATTTGCTGCACATCGGCCGGAATAGGCACATCGGCCTGAATAATAAGAATCCAGGATCACCGGTTCCTTTTGTTCTTGTGGCCTTCGCCGCCAAAGTGGGCTAGTGAAAGCTCCGTTATCGAATTTCGGGACACTCACATATGCGTTTGCCGTCTACCCTTGCCCTTCTCGGTTTGACCGCCATTGCCGGGATCATCGCCGCGTCGCCAGCCCATGCCTATGACCGGCGCTACTGCATGATCGGCAACGGATATAATTTCCCGGGCTATTGTGCCTACGATACCTACGCGTCATGC
>DASWQB010000119.1:0-2236 GCA_036398335.1 Afipia sp.
GCCGATCACGACAAGCGCGACCACCCCGATCAGGGCCATCTTGGAAAGACCGAGATCAAGCATCGATGAAAACTAGCCGGCGATCAACGGAAGTCTTGCGCTTTGGCCCGCTCTTTCGCGTCGACGTCGATCGTCGTCTCGCGCGGCAGTTCCTTGCGCTCGGCGGTCGCAGCCGGCGTGCCTTCGGCTTCCTTCATGCCGTCCTTGAAACCCTTCACCGCGCCGCCGAGGTCGGTGCCGATATTGCGCAGCTTCTTGGTACCGAACACCAACGCGACGATGACCAACACAATCAGCCAGTGCCAAATGCTAAACGAGCCCATTTCTTTCTCCCTTGCATGAATCCGTTACCGTGCCACGACCCGCGCTGCCTCACGCAGGGTACGCGGCCAAAAAATCCCGGCCACCGTCTTTCTACCGCGAAAGCGCGTCAGTGGCATGTCACTGGCGTCGCGAACTCATGGCCCGCGCCGGCTGCCAGACACCTAGCCCATCCGCGACCAGGGCCGCGGTCCCGCGAGAATATGGGCGTGCAGGTGATAGACCTCCTGCCCGCCGCCGGGGCCGGTGTTGATCACGGTCCTAAAACCGGTTTCGCCACCTGTATAGGCTACGCCCAATTGCTCCGCAAGTTTTGAGACAAGCACCAGCATTCTACCAAGCAGCGGCGCATCGTCCGGCGTCACCTCGGAAAGCGTCGCGATGTGCTTGCGCGGAATCACAAGCACGTGGACGGGCGCCGCCGGCCGGATATCGTAGAACGCGACGAATTCCTCGTCCTCGTAGACTTTCTTGCTGGGCAGCTCGCCCGACGCGATCTTGCAGAACAGGCAGTTGTCGTGGCTCATATCGTTCGTTCACCGTGAAAACAGCTTAAGGCCTTGTCCGGCGGAGGCTACTGGGCGCGCCTTGCTTTTTCCTCGAGGCCCGACAGGCCTTCGCGCCGGTCGAGTTCGGCCAGCACGTCCGCGGGGCCGAGGTCGAAATGCGCAAGCAGCACCAGCGTATGAAACCAGAGATCGGCGACCTCGCCGACGAGCTTCGCGGGCTCGCCGCCGTGCCGGGTATCCTTGGCGGCCATCACGACCTCGGTCGCTTCCTCGCCGATCTTCTTCAGGATCGCGTCGTCGCCCTTGCTGAACAGGCGCGCGACATAGGAGGCGGCCGGGTCGCCGCCCTTGCGGCTCTCGAGTACCGCGGCGAGTTTTTGCAGCGAATCAGGGGTGCTCATGCTGTCTCTTACTTGTAGATCGTGGCGGGATCCTGCAACACCGGCTCGACCGTCACCCACTCGCCGTCCTCGGCCGTACCCTCGAATTTCTGAAAGAAACACGCATGACGGCCTGTGTGACAGGCAATGCCGGACACCTGCTCGACCTTGATCAGCACGACATCCTCATCGCAATCGAGCCGGATTTCATGCAGATGCTGGACGTGGCCAGACTCCTCGCCCTTGAACCAGAGCTTCTTGCGCGAGCGCGAGAAATACACCGCACGCCGGTGTTCGACCGTCAGGCGCAGGGCCTCGCGGTTCATCCATGCAAACATCAGCACGTCGTTGCTGCCGACTTCCTGGGCAATCACCGGCACGAGGCCGTCTGCATCCCAACGCACTTTATCGAGCCAATCGGTCGTCATTGTTACAGTCTCACCGCAATACCGCGTTGCGCCATGAATTGTTTCGCAGCGTGAATCGTATGTTCGCCGTAGTGAAAAATGCTTGCCGCGAGCACCGCATCCGCGTGACCGTCGGTCACGCCATCGGCGAGATGCTGGAGGGTGCCGACACCGCCCGAGGCGATCACGGGTACCGCGACCGCGTCCGACACTCCGCGCGTCAGGCCGAGATCGAAACCGGCCTTGGTGCCGTCGCGGTCCATGCTGGTCAGCAGGATCTCCCCTGCACCGAGCGCCGCGACCTTGCGCGCCCACTCGATGGCGTCGAGACCCGTGTTCTTGCGCCCGCCATGCGTGAAGACTTCCCAGCGCGGCGGTTCGCCTTCGGCCGACACACGCTTGGCGTCGATCGCGACGACGATGCACTGCGAACCATATTTCGAAGCGGAATCGGCAATGAGCTGCGGATTCGCGACCGCCGACGAATTCATGCTGATCTTGTCGGCCCCCGCGTTGAGCAGGCGCCGGATGTCCTCGACGACTCGCACGCCGCCACCGACCGTCAGCGGAATGAAGACCTGCGAGGCCACCGCCTCGATGATCGGCAGGATCAGGTCGC
>DASWQB010000120.1:0-8184 GCA_036398335.1 Afipia sp.
TCGTTTTCGGCGCGGCCGTACCCATCGGCGGGCCTGTACCGCCTTGCCGTTGATCCACAGATGACCGGCTTGCATCTGCACCCGGTCGCCGGGAAGCCCGACGACGCGCTTCACCCAGGCCTGCGAGGTATCCCCGGGCCAGCGGAACACGACGACATCGCCGCGCGCGGGCAGTGCGCCAAAGAGACGGCTGCTTGAGGGCAAAGCGATATTCACCGGCACCGAAGCGGAGCTGTAGCCATAAGGATATTTCGACGCCAGAAGCGCATCACCGATCAGCAGGGTCGGCTCCATCGAGGCTGACGGTACATAGAACGGTTCAGCCAGCGCGCCTTTGGCCACCAGGACCACCAAGAGCGCCGTCAGAATTTCGGCAATCGACCGCGCCCAGGACCGCTGCTGCGGTTTTTTGGCTTCGGTGACCTGTTCGCTCATATCCGCTCACTCATCTATCCGCTCATTCATGCGCCGGTGCCTCCGACCGTGATGCGGTCCATCCGCAGCGTCGGCTGGCCGACCCCGACGGGGACGCCCTGGCCGTTCTTGCCGCAGGTTCCGATGCCCGCATCCAGTTCAAGATCGTTGCCAATCATGGAGATTCGATGGAGATCGGTCGGTCCGTTGCCGATCAGCATCGCCCCTTTGAGAGGCGCGCCGAGCTTGCCGTTCTCGATTCTGTAGGCCTCGGTGCACTGGAACACGTATTTGCCAGAGGTGATATCGACCTGACCGCCACCGAAATTGGCGGCGAAGATGCCGTTCTTGACCGAGGCGAGAATTTCGGCGGGGTCGCGCTCGCCGGCCAGCATATAGGTGTTGGTCATGCGCGGCATCGGCACATGGGCGTAGGATTCGCGCCGTCCGTTGCCGGTCGGCTTCATGTTCATCAGCCGCGCGTTCTGGCGGTCCTGCATGTAGCCAACAAGCTTTCCGTCCTCGATCAGCACGGTCCTGTTGGTCGGCGTGCCTTCGTCGTCGATGGACAGCGAGCCGCGCCGCGACGAGATGGTGCCGTCATCGACGACTGTGACGCCCTTGGCCGCGACCTGCTGGCCCATCAGGCCGGCGAACGCGGAGGTCTGCTTGCGGTTGAAATCGCCTTCGAGGCCGTGACCGACGGCTTCATGCAGCATCACGCCCGGCCAGCCGGGACCGAGAACCACATCCATTTCGCCTGCGGGCGCGGGCACCGATTCCAGATTGACCATGGCCTGACGGATCGCGCCGTCGGCGGCGGAGCGCCACGCCTTGGTCTCGATGAAACGCGCGTAACCTTCACGGCCGCCATAACCATGGCTGCCCGTCTCCTGCCGGTCGCCTTGTCCGGCGACGACGGAGACATTGATCCGGACCAGCGGGCGGATGTCGCGATAGCTCTCGCCATCCGGGCGCAGGATTTCCACCACCTGCCATGTCGCTCCGAGCGACACCGACACCTGCCGCACACGCGGATCCTTCTCGCGCACATAGGCGTCGATCTCGGCCAGCAGCTTCACCTTGGCCTCGAAGGCCGGGCCGTCCAGCGGATTTTCGTCGCCATACAGACGGACGTTGGTATGGGGCGGGGCGGCGGCGAAGGTGCCGGCATAACCGCCGCGCACCGCATGCACGGCGTCGGCCGCGCGAATCAGTGCCGGCAGCGACACGTCGGACGAATGCGCGTAGCCGACCGCGTCGTTCTTCACCGCGCGCAGTCCGAAGCCCTGTGCTGTGTCGTAGGTCGCCTGCTTCAGCCGGCCGTTGTCGAAAGCGAGTCCCTCGGACTGCCGGTATTCCATGAACAATTCGCCGTCGTCGGAGCCTGCGAGGCCGCGCACGATTTCCTTGCGTACGTCGTCGCGGTCCAGTCCCGCGCGTTCGATGAGGGACGCGGTAGCGGACAGATCGGGAGAAGGATGACTCATGGGGACTCCAAGGAAACCTAAAGAAAATTCTAAGGGCGGGCCGCAGACTGGGCCTTTTCCGAAAGATAGGCACGATCATGCACAAAGGGGAGGGCAAGCCCGCTAAACGACGCGCGCTCAGGGCAGTTTGGCGTATCCGTCGCCCAGACCCTTGAGGCTGAGCGGGAAGCCGATGCCTTCCTCGGGTGTTTCAAAGATAATGAAAGTCGCGGTTTTGGCGGCGCGAAGCTGGCCGAGCAGGGTGTCGTCCATCACGATTTCAGCGACGCAGCCATTCGGCAGGCAGCGCACGAAACCGGCACGGCCGACATCCTTGTCGTCGAGCTTCAGTCCGAGGCCCGAGGGCAGCAGCACGCCAAGCGGCGCCACCACGCGCATCAGCTTATTCTTCTGGTCGGCGGTTTTCAGAATAATGACAGTGAGGCCGGCGTTGGAGCGATCCTCCGCCACCACGCTCTGGATCAGGGCGCATTGCTCGGCCTGGGCCCCCGCAGGCGTATCGCAGCGGATTTGCCAGTCGCCATAGACGCCCTTGACCGCACCCTGCGCTTTGGCGGGCAAGATCATGGCTGTCCACACCCCGGCCGCGATGACGCAAATCGCCGTGATCGACGCCAAGGCCCTGATCGCGATCCTACGTGGCATCATCACATCTTCTTCTTCGGGCACGACAAAATGGTCCATCGGCTGGATCCTGCGGTAATAATTCGTCCCGTAAAATGGACTGATATGGCAATGACGGCGTCTTGAGGGCGGTCTTTCGACCGGGGTACGACCGTCCCCACCACGAATCCGGGGCGCTTTCGCCTGCCCACTCTGTGGGTACATCCGGAAATTGATGTGTCAAGCATTTGTCGATCCCGCGCAAACAGCGATTTTATGCCCTCAAGGCGGGGATCTGGATAAACGTGTCCCATCATCACGTGCATTGCGGTAAGCAGCGAATTATGGTTTGAGAAACGGGAATTCGACGCGTTCTAAGTATGCGGCTTTGGCCGCGGCGGGAGCGGCGTTGGAACGAAAGCCTCGGTCCGCCGCCCGGTAGATCGCCGGGCGACGGGACCGCAGAATACAGGACAGGAGCTGAGCGGCATGAAGATGTCGAGGGGCCGGATAAGCCACCGGATTTTGGGATTTGCCGCAGCGCTAGCCACGTTGATGACCACCGGAACGGCCTATGCCGAGGTTCTCGGGCAGCCGGCCCCATGGGAGCATGCGCTGCAGGTCGCGGCGACGCCGGTGATGGAGGACATCACCTGGTTTCATAACTTCCTGCTCTGGGTCATCAGCGCGATCGTGCTGTTCGTGCTGATCCTTTTGATCATCGTGGTGGTGAAGTTCAACGCCAAGAGCAATCCCGTTCCATCCAAGACCACGCACAACACACTGATCGAGGTGGCATGGACGATCATTCCGGTGCTGATCCTGGTCGGTATCGCGGTGCCATCCTTCCGTCTGCTCTTCCTGCAACTCGATATTCCGAAAGCCGATCTGACCATCAAGGCCACCGGCAAGCAGTGGTACTGGAGCTATGCCTATCCGGATAACGGCAAATTCGAGTTCGATTCGCTGATGGCGACGGACAAGCAGCCGCGCCTGCTTGCGGTGGACAACGAGATCGTGGTGCCTGTGAATAAAATTGTCCGCGTGCAGGTCACCGGCGCCGACGTGATCCACTCCTTCGCGGTTCCTTCTTTCGGTATCAAAATCGACGCGGTGCCTGGCCGCCTGAACGAGACCTGGTTCAAGGCAACCAAGGAAGGCATGTTCTATGGCCAGTGTTCGGAATTGTGCGGCAAGGACCACGCTTTCATGCCGATCGCGGTTCGTGTCGTGAACGATCAGGAATTCGCCGCCTGGGTTGAAGGCGCCAAGAAGAAGTTCGCGGCCAACCCGGACAAGTCGTTCGCCTCCATCGGAGCCGCCGCGCAGTAAAACGGCGGGCGCGCCGCGCCACTAAGGATACGGGACTGCAAGGTTCAAAGGATTAGAAAATGGCCACCACCGCTGCAACCAACGCCCAGACCGATCACGCCCATGACGATCATGCGCACGATCACCCGACCGGCTGGCGGCGCTATTTGTATTCCACGAACCATAAGGACATCGGCACGATGTACCTTATCTTCGCGGTCATGGCGGGAATCATCGGCGCGGCGATGTCGGTCGCGATCCGCATCGAGCTGATGTATCCGGGTATCCAGCTCTTTCATGAGAATCATACGTACAACGTGTTCGTGACCTCGCACGGGCTGATCATGATCTTCTTCATGGTGATGCCGGCGATGATCGGCGGCTTCGGCAACTGGATGGTGCCCTTGATGATCGGCGCGCCGGACATGGCGTTCCCGCGCATGAACAACGTCTCGTTCTGGCTGCTGCCGGCCTCCTTCGCGCTGCTCATTATCTCGACCTTCGTGGAAGGCGAGCCGGGCGCCAACGGTGTCGGCGCGGGCTGGACGATGTACGCGCCGCTTTCGACCTCCGGTCATCCGGGCCCTGCAGTCGATTTCGCGATCCTGTCGCTGCATCTGGCCGGCGCCTCCTCGATCCTCGGCGCCATCAACTTCATCACCACGATCTTCAACATGCGCGCGCCCGGCATGACCATGCACAAGATGCCGCTGTTCGTGTGGTCGATCCTTGTCACCGTGTTCCTGCTGTTGCTGTCGCTGCCGGTTCTCGCCGGCGCCATCACCATGCTGCTGACCGACCGCAATTTCGGCACGACCTTCTTCGCGGCTGAAGGGGGCGGCGATCCGGTGCTGTTCCAGCATCTGTTCTGGTTCTTCGGACATCCGGAAGTTTACATCCTGATCCTGCCGGCTTTCGGCATGATCTCGCAGATCGTCTCCACCTTTTCGAGGAAGCCGGTGTTCGGTTATCTGGGCATGGCTTATGCGATGGTCGCAATCGGCGGCATCGGCTTCGTGGTGTGGGCGCATCATATGTACACGGTCGGCATGTCGAGCGCGACGCAGGCTTATTTCGTCGCGGCGACCATGGTGATCGCGGTGCCGACCGGCGTGAAGATCTTTTCGTGGATCGCCACGATGTGGGGCGGTTCGATCGAGTTCAAGGCGCCGATGGTGTGGGCGGTTGGTTTCATCTTCCTGTTCACCGTCGGCGGCGTGACCGGCGTGGTGCTCGCCAATGCCGGCGTCGATCGCGTTCTCCAGGATACCTATTACGTCGTCGCGCACTTCCATTACGTGCTGTCACTCGGCGCGGTGTTCGGTATCTTCGCGGGCTGGTACTACTGGTTCCCAAAAATGTTCGGCTACATGTACAACGACACCATCGCCAAGACCCACTTCTGGGTCACCTTCATCGGCGTCAATCTGGTGTTCTTCCCGCAGCATTTCCTCGGCCTTTCCGGCATGCCGCGCCGCTACATCGATTATCCGGACGCTTTCGCGGGCTGGAATCTGGTGTCGTCGATCGGCTCCTACATTTCGGCCTTCGGCGTGCTGATCTTTATCTACGGCGTGATCGACGCGTTCGCGCGCAAGGTGCCGGCTCCGAACAATCCGTGGGGTCCGGGCGCGACCACGCTGGAATGGACGCTGACATCGCCGCCGCCGTTCCACCAGTTCGAGACGCTGCCGCGCATCCAGTAATTGCGCGCACGGAACGGCTTCGAAAACGAGACATCCGCCACGGCCGCGGGGCCGTCGGCGGGTGAAGTATTAAAGAGCGAGAGCGAGCAGAGATTTGTCGGTTGTTGAACACCATGCGGTCCCTCTGGCGCCCCGGATTTCAGAAGCCGGAGTTGCGGACTACATCGCGCTGCTAAAACCGCGGGTGATGTCGCTCGTTGTGTTCACCGCCCTTGTCGGCCTTGTGATCGCGCCGGTGCACTTCCATCCCGTTCTCGCCATGACCTCCATTCTCTGTATCGCGGTCGGCGGCGGCGCGTCCGGCGCGATGAATATGGCGCTTGAGGGCGACATCGACGCTTTGATGTCGCGCACGGCCAATCGCCCGATCCCGCGTGGCCGGATCACGCCGGGTGAAGCCCTGGCGTTTGGCATCACGCTGGCGTTTTTCTCGGTGATGACTCTCGGCATCCTGGTGAACTGGCTGGCAGGCGCGCTGCTTGCTTTCACCATCTTTTTCTATGTCGTCGTCTATACGATGTGGCTGAAACGCTGGACCGCACAGAACATCGTGATCGGCGGCGCGGCTGGCGCGCTGCCTCCGGTGGTGGCGTGGGCCGCGGCAACCGGATCGCTGTCGCCTGAGCCGATCCTGCTGTTTCTCATCATCTTCCTGTGGACGCCGCCGCATTTCTGGGCGCTGGCGCTGTTTCGGACTGACGACTACGCGCGCGCCAACGTGCCGATGCTTCCAAACGTCGCCGGTCCCGATGCGACGCGCTTGCAGATTTTGCTCTACACCATCGTGCTTGTGAGTGTTGCCGCCGCACCATGGCCGCTCGGTTATTTCGATGCGATTTACGGCATCACCTCGCTGATCCTCGGCGCGATCATGCTCGCGCTCGCGGTGAACGTGTATCGCCGCCGCACCGGGACGGAAGCGAACCGGGCCACCCGCGCGCTGTTCAAGTTTTCGATTCTTTATCTATTCATGCTGTTCGCCGTTCTGCTGCTCGAAGTCGTCGTATCCGCGCTTGCGCGGGTGATCTGGTAAGGGCCGGGAGTGAGCGCGATGGACAACAACGAAAAACTTCCGGGTATCGTGCTGACGCCGGAGCAGAAAAAGCGTCAGCGGGAGCGTTCGATCGCGATCGCTTTGGCGCTCGGCGTTATGGTGATCCTGTTTTTCGCCGTCACCCTGGTGAAGGGTCCGGCGGTTTTGGTTCGGCCGATCTGACATGAACGACGAAGCGCACCAGGTGACCGAGAAGACGACCCGCAAACCGCGCATGTCGCGCGACGTGCTGGTGGCGTCGATCTGCGGTCTGGTCGTTGCGCTGATGGTCGGCGCGTCCTACGCCGCCGTGCCGTTCTACAACTGGTTCTGCCGCGCCACCGGCTTCAACGGCACCACTCAGGTCGCGACCTCCGCTCCTTCATCCTCGACGGAGCGCCACATCGCCATCCGGTTTGATGCCAATGTGAGCGGCGGCCTGCCGTGGAAGTTCGAGCCTGAAAAGACCGAGATCGACGTCAAGGTCGGCGATGTCGTCACCGCTTATTATACCGTGACCAATCAGGCGGCGCGTCCGACCTACGGTCTGGCCTCCTACAACGTCGCGCCGCTGACCGCCGGCATCTACTTTCAGAAGATCAACTGCTTCTGCTTCACAGAGCAGGCGTTCGGACCCGGCGAGAAGCGCGAACTGGCGGTTGTGTTCTATGTCGATCCGTCGCTGCTCGCCGATCGCGACCATGACGAGCTGAATACGATTACTTTGTCCTACACGTTCTATCCGGCGAAAGACCCGGCACCGAAGCCGCTCGCGGCCTCGGAACCGGACAAGCGCAAGGATGGTCTGAAGGATGATCTATAAGCGTGATCTATAATTGACTGAATGGGGAATTCGCGACGCGCCGGGCCACCGGCATCGCAACGGAGAACCGCAATGGCTGATGCGCACGTTAAAAATCACGATTACCACCTCGTCGATCCGAGCCCGTGGCCGGTCGTCGGCTCGATCTCGGCCTTCATCATGGCGCTGGGCGCGGTCTCCTGGATGCATCATTTGTATGGCGCCGCGCCGATCGTGTTCGGCGTCGGCACCATCGGCGTGGTGTACACTTTCGCCGGGTGGTGGGGCGATGTGATCCGCGAAGCCCAGTACAAGGGCGACCACACCCGCGTCGTGCAGTTGTCCCATCGCTACGGCATGATCCTGTTCATCGCCTCGGAAGTGATGTTTTTCGTCGCGTGGTTCTGGGCTTACTTCAATGCTGCTCTGTTCCCGGCCGATCCGGTCCACTTCACCCGCGAGGCGCTGTTCGGGGGCGTCTGGCCGCCGAAGGGCATCGAGACCTTCGATCCGTGGCATCTGCCGCTGCTCAACACCCTGATCCTGTTGACGTCAGGCACAACGGTGACATGGGCGCATCACGCGCTGTTGGAGAACGATCGCCAGAGCGTGAAATGGGGCCTGATCCTCACCGTGCTTCTCGGCGCGACCTTCACTTGCGTTCAGGCGTTCGAATACAGCCACGCGGCATTCAGCTTCGCCGGCAACATTTATGGTTCGACCTTCTTCATGGCGACCGGCTTTCACGGCTTCCACGTGCTGGTCGGCACCATTTTCCTGCTGGTCTGCCTGTTCCGTGTCTATGCCGGGCACTTCACCCCGACC
>DASWQB010000121.1:0-12892 GCA_036398335.1 Afipia sp.
ACCACCTCGCCGGCAAGCCGCGCAACAATGGCGGCGGCGTATCCGGGCGCGGAGCCCGCCACCAGCACCCGATCGGTCTCGGTGATTGCGGCGGCCTGCACCATGCGGGCGAGAACCGCAGGCTTGATGAGGAAGGCTTTAGCCTTCCCGGCCTCGCTGACATCAATATCGAGATCGAGATAGGCCAGCGCCTGACGGTCCTTCGGCACGAAATTCTCGCGCGGCACGCTCAGCATGGCCTCGATAATCCGCAAATCGGTCACATCGCTGGGGCGAACCTGACCATCGACCATTTTTTGCCGGGCGGCCAATATCTCTGACATGAATCTTCCTCGCGCCTCGTCAGGCAGCATCGCGCATCCGACACCGCATGGCGCCATCTTTGATGCAACGCCCGCAAAAACGCAACATGGCCGGCCGCATGACGTGCCCGCCTCTGGCAGGCGGCGGCATGGGCTGGAAACTGCAGCTCCGCTATGCGACCATCAAAACGATATTCGGGGTTTTCAGATATGACGCGCGGAGCGGCAATGGCGGTCTTCATGGCGGTTCTCGCGACCGGCCAGTTGCCCGTCGCCACGCCCGCAAACGCTCAAACGCCCGGCGACAAGATTCTCGCCAAATCGCAAGGGTTGGAGCCGCCCCAAGGCGAGACCAAAAAACCGGGTGTCATCGTCGCGCGCGCCGCAGCCATTCTCGACAGGCTCGGCGCGATCACCGAAAAGCGCGGCAAGAAACTGCCTGGCCTTGCGGACTATTACGACACCAAGGACAGCCTCAGCCGGATCGACGACAACGCGCCCGAAGCGCCGCGCGCCAAAAAGCTGCTCGCCGCGATGGAGAAGAACGAGCGCGATTACCTCAAGAAGATCAGCGGCGGCGATATCGACGCCAGCATCACGGCACGGGCCGATAATATCGACGCGCGGCAGAAATTCGCCGCCGACACCTCAAAACAGATGTTGCGCCGGGGACTGTCGATGGACATCACGGCGTCGGGCGAAAAGGACACCGTGCTGACCTACAAATATTTCAGGATGGACCGCAGCACGGTGCTCAATTTCGCTGAATCCGGAAAAGTCTTCAACAAAGCGCGCGATCTCGGCTTTCGCATGGTGGTCTTCACCGATGGCCGCATGAACTGGACCTACGACGTCGCCGCCAATACTTTCAAATAAAAATCCGTTTGCAAATCACCGATCCGCTTGATCGAAACGGGGCGTCCCGCCGGTCGCCGGCTCCGCCTCCCCGCGCAACACATAAGGAATGAAAATGAACGACGCATGGGCCAAAGATGACAAGGGCAACATCGTGGTGTTCCCGCTCGTGGGCTATGAAACCATGGTGGTGGAGAACCGGGCGCTGGCGCTGCGGCTTCCGTTCCTGGTCCAGGGCGACCGGCCTGACAGCCCGAGCGGCAACGTCCAGCTGATCATCAACAATGCCGCCAATGCGAAGGAATTCGCGCGGGACATTCTGGCCGCGGTGGAGCGGATCGAAGCGGCCAAAACCTGAGCCCGTTTAAAAACGGCGAGCGCCTTTAGAACGGCCCTCGCGATGCGATGCCGGACACCACGGCCTCAAGCTGCTTGATGCGCGTGCCGTAAACATTCCGGATACAAGAGATATCGTTCCGGCAAGCATCGCGCTGGCTTATGAAGGTGCGCTGCGCGTCCTGGATGTCACCGCGCTGTCCCATGGCGACGAGCGAAGTCGCGATCTCGAACAGCGTCGCCGTCCTCGCCTCGAACTGGCCGAGATCGTAATTGGCGCAGATCGTTTTATCGGATGGCGACGACGCCTTGCCGCAATCGAGCGGCGCGTAACCGGCGGCATTGGCCGGCGCGATAAATCCCGCGATAAATCCAATGACACCCGCCACGAGGATCAACATCAATCTGGTCATGACACACCCACTCATGTTTTTCCGCCTGCGATAGTATAACGGGAACCCGCAAAGCGCAGGAGGTCAAATCGGGATACAGCCGGCCATCACGTGCGGCATGCCACCGGCGCGGAAAAAATTACGCCGATGCCGCTGCGGCAGATCTCATATACGCGGCGTCAAATTGCAATCAAAACCTCAAGCTCGTTTAACGTTTGCGTTGTATCGAAGTTGACATGGACCTCATCATCAAAACCGCCAAATGGTACGCTGTAACGATTGCAATCACGGCATTCGTTATATGGATTGGACCGGGTTTCCGCGACCTTAACGGTCAGCTCGCATTCCTGTTTTGTCTCGTTGCCGGTCTGCCTTTGGCGGCGCAGCTTGCGAAAACCTAGCGAACACCCGATTCCCGCCACACCGCGTGCGCACGGCCCGCGCGCAACCCATAAGCTGGCGTCATAGACGCCATGGCTGGCAGAAAGACATATTTTTGGTGTGTTGCTGAATTTTGGCTCCCCGGGCTGGATTCGAACCAGCGACCATTCGATTAACAGTCGAATGCTCTACCGCTGAGCTACCGAGGAATATTGCTGTCGCAGCAATGGGGCCGCATATAACAAAGGCCCCGAGTCTTGCAAAGGATTAAATCCCAAAGGTTAAATCCAGAGTATCAATCTTGGAGGCCACGCCCGGAATTGAACCGGGGTAAACGGTTTTGCAGACCGGCGCGTAACCACTCCGCCACGTGGCCCCAAGGGGCGAACTGTTACAGCCAATCAAGCACTTGGGCAACCACTTGGGCGGCGGGTGCTGTGTAAATCCCTGATCGTCATAAATGGGGCATAGCCGCAAAAATCGCTCCGGCGGCAGGCTTGGCCTGGGCAAGTTCCGGCACAATGACGGCCGCCGCGGCCCATGCTGGTTGCGGACTGCCGATGAGCTATAGTCGTTTTGCCAGACCATTTGTAAGACATGGCGGCAAATGACCGACAGGGGCAATTTCATGAGCGCGCCAGTGTGATGAAAACGAAAATCGTGCTGGCCGCGTGCATTCTCGCTACCACATTTCCGGCTCTCGTCTCGTTCTCGTACGCGCAGGATGCCGCGCCTTCGGCGGTCCCGATCGACACCGACAAGGCCGGACGCGGCGGCGACCTCGCCTCCGGCGCGGTCGTACGTATCCTGTGCCCGGCGCAAAACAGCGTCAGTTCCGGTTTCCTGCACAAAAGCGGCAACATCATCACGGCCTACAGCGCCGTGCAGGATTGCGGCTTTCCGGCCATGGTTCTTAGCGACGGCACGGTGTCGCCGGTGACGGTTGCCGCAGCCGACCAGTATCGCGACATCGCGCTCGTCAAACCAAGCAAGCCGATGGACGCCAAGGCGCTGCCGATTGCGTCCGGCGACACGTTCAAGATTGGCATGCAGGTGTCGACGTGGGGTTTCCCGAGCGGCTATTTCGGCCTGACGCCGATGCTGAGCGTCGGTTATCTCGCCGGCACCGACACAAATCAGATCGGTCCGGGAAAAGTCGTCCGGCAATGGGTCGTGAACGGGTTGTTCAACGGCGGCAATACCGGCGGGCCGCTGATCGCAGTCGAGACCGGCGAGGTCTTCGGGGTCATGACGAACAAGCTCGCCCCGCTCACGGTGGACACCACCGCCATGTTACGCGCGCTGGAAACCTCGACCGCGGGCCCTGCTTATGCCGGCACGACGTCCGACGGCAAGCAGGTGACGGTGACCGAAGGTCAACTGGTCGGAAAGGTCATCAACGAATTGCGCCGCCAGGTTCAACTGGTCGTCGGAAAGGCGGCGATGCGCGACGATCTGGTTGCTTTTCTCAAGGCCAACAATATCGAGCCGTAATCGGCGGCATCATTTGCGCTTGCGCCGCCAGTCGCGCTTCTTCGGCTTGGGCGCGATAGCGGGCGTCACGGCCTGCACCTGCCGGTAGCGCGATAGCATTCGCTCAAACGCACCGAGCAACGTCGTCTCGATCTTTTCGCTCTTGTTCAGGCGGCCCAGCAGCATCGCGGCGGCCTCGATGGTGGACAGCCCGTCGCCGCGCGGCTCGCGGCGCAATTTGCCGTAGAGCGACGGCTTCGCCGGCCCGAGAATGATGCGCCGGCATTTCAGCATCCATGCATTGCGCCACCACAGCGCCTTGGCCTGGCTCCACGTGCCGTCGAGCAGGACGATGCCTTCGAGGTCTTTCAGGATGGCGCGCTGGCCCTCCTCCATCTCACCCTTGCGGTCGATGGCAACAATGTCCGCCTCGGTATCAAGATCGGCGACCTTGGATGAGCCGAGATACAGAATTCCCCAGCGAGCCGGATCGACGCTGCGCCCCAGCGCCTTCGACAGGCTTGGCCATGACAGGCCGATTTTCACCGTCGCATTGGCGAAGTGAAGCGCGGTCAGCCGTGCGGTGCCGAGCAGCCGGTCCTGCTCCTGCGGATGCATCAGGATCAGAAGCTCGATCTTGCTTTCAAGCGGCGTGATGCTGTCGCAGATGCACAGCGGCATTGGCTTGCCGCATTGCGGGCACTCCGGAATTTCTTCGGGCGCAATCTGGGGCTGAATTTTCTGGGACATGCGCACGCTATACGCTGCGCTCCGCGCCGCATCAACAGCGGAGGGATCAGGTTGCAGCTGGTTTCGGCGCGGGCGTTCTGTGACGCAGCCATCGGCCGAGCAATTTGCGGCGGCCTTGCTGCGGTATCAGCTCGATATCGCTGACCAGTTTGGCTCCGCCCTTGCGCCGCTCAAGCATGATCTTGCGGCTGTGAAAAGCTTCAAGCTCAGGGCGATGCGCGACGCTGACAATGGTCGCATCCTTGAGTTCATCGTTAATGAGATTCATCATCTTGTCCTGGCTCGGCTCGTCCAGCGCCGAGGTCGCTTCATCCAGCACAATGATGTCGGGGCGATGCAGCAAAAGGCGCGCGAAAGCGAGCCGCTGCTTCTCGCCGCCGGATAACGTCTGATCCCAGGGGCTCTCTTCTTCGATCTTTTCCTTTAAATGACCCAGACCGACCTTGTCGAGAGCGTCACCGATCTGTTCGACAGTCCAGTCCTCGGCCGCCCCCGGATATGCAACAGCGCGGCGCAGCGTGCCGAACGGCACATACGGTTTTTGCGGGAGCATGAACAAGCGACGATCGGCATGAAAATCGACGCTGCCGCCGCCCCATGGCCACAGTCCGGCGATGGCACGCACCAGCGTGCTCTTGCCGCTGCCGGATTCGCCCGCGACCAGCACGCGCTCGCCCGGCTCGATAATCACTTCTGTTTCCCCGACCACGGCGGTGCCGTCATTGAGCGTCACGGAAAGGTCGTTCAGCCGCATCATCGCGGTGCCCGTGGTCTCGCCGCGCTCGATCCGGTTCTTGCCCTCGCCCGTCTCAGCTCGCTCAAGCCCGTCGAGCGACATCATCAGCGAGGCAATGCGGCGCGCGCCGGCGTTCCATTCGGCAAGGCGCGGATAGTTGTCGACCAGCCAGCCGAACGCGCTTTGTACGATGGTGAAGGCAGACGCCGCCTGCATGACCTGACCCAGCGTCATGCTGCCGTCGAGAAATTTCGGGGCGCACAACAGGATTGGCACCACGGGCGCGATCAGGCTGGAGCCTTGCGAGACAATGGTCGTTCGCATGTATTGGCCGCACAATAACGCCCATTGCTGAAGAACCTTGCCAAAGGTTTGATCGATGCCTGCGCGCTCTTCCTCCTCGCCGCCAAGCAACGCAATACTCTCGCCGTTCTCGCGCACGCGCGTCAGAGCGAAGCGGTATTCCGCTTCCGTCTGATTTTTGCTTTCGGATATCGCGACGAAATTCCGCCCGATGATGACCATCGAGCCGCTGGCGATCAGCGCATAGATCACCGCGGCGATGACCAGAAAGCCCGGAATGGTGATCGTGCTTCCGGCGATCGACAATGTCAGCGCGCCGCCGATCGTCCACAGAACCACGATGAAGGTCGTTGCGGACAAAAAGGCCTGAGTGACGCCGGAGGCGAAATCTACAGGTGCATCGGTTGCGACACGCAAATCTTCCGCGATCCGGTATTCGGGATTCTGGTGATCGCCCTGAACGAGATTGAGTTGATAATAGCGGCCGTTCTTCAGCCAGCGCGACACCACCGAATTGGTCAGCCATTGCCGCCAGCGGCGCTGAATGCCCATGCGGGCATACACTTGCGAGACACCGAGCAGCACGCTTGTGATTGCGAGCGGAAAGAATATCGCTGTCAGAGAGAGAACCGCCGAGGAATCCTTCTTCTCGATGGCGTCGAAAATCGACCTGTTCCAGACGTTGATGCGGTATTGAACGAAGATGTTCAGCACGATCAGTGCGAACAGTCCGCCGGTAAAAATCCATGCAAGCTTGCCGCCGTTCCGTCCCCAATAGCCGCGCGCGCTGATCCAGAACCGCGTGAGCAGATATTCGCGGCGAAGCGCTTCGGCTTCCTCCTCAGATAATTCCGGATCGGTTTCGACAAGCTCTGGCGGCGGGGGTTCAACGGACTTTCCGTCTTCTGCGACAACGTCCTGGATGGGTGGGTCTTTTTCTTCCTTAAGCAGCGGCTTGGTCATGAGCCGATAACAGAAGGGGAACCCGAAAGTTCCAACCGATCCTGGTTAAGCCTACTCAGCTGGCGTCGCTTCGGGAACGCCGGCGGGACGGTCCCTGCCCCGCAGCCGGTCGATCAGGAGATAGATCACCGGCGTGGTGTAGAGCGTGAGAATTTGCGAGACCAGAAGTCCCCCGATGATAGTGACGCCGAGCGGCCGCCGCAGTTCAGTCCCGGGGCCGCTGGCGACCACCAGCGGCACGGCGGCAAGCAACGCCGCCATCGTCGTCATCAGGATGGGGCGAAAACGCGCCATGCTGGCCTCGAAGATCGACTCATCGGACGACAATCCGCGCTGGCGCTCGCCCTCAAGTGCGAAGTCCACGATCATGATGCCGTTTTTCTTCACAATGCCGATCAGCAGAATGACCCCAACGAAGGCGATCACGGTCAGCGGCATGCCGACAATCAGAAGCGCGAGCAGCGCGCCGAGCCCTGCGGATGGCAGTGTCGAGATGATGGTCAGAGGATGGGCGAGACTTTCATACAGGATGCCAAGCACGATATAGACCGCGACCAGCGCGCCAAGGATCAGGAGCGGCATATGGCCCGCCGTTTTCTGGCTGTCGGCGGCATTGCCTTCGAAGCTGCCCCGGATGCCTTCGGGCATGTGCAATTCGGCGACCGCGCGCTGGATATTGCTTGTCGCGGTTTGCAGCGGCACGTTCGGCAACAGATTGAACGACACCGTTGTGGAGGGGAACGAGCCGGTGTGAAGCACCGAAAGCGGCGCGAGACCTCGATCGTAACGCACCAGCCCCGACAACGGCACCTGCCCGCTGCTGCCGTTCACATAGATATGGGCGAGCTGGGACGGGTCGGTCTGGAGCTTTGGATCGACCTCCAGCACCACCTGGTATTGATTGCGCTGGGTGTAGACATAGGAAATCTGCCGCTGCGAGAACGCGTTGTTAAGCGCGTTGTCGATATCCTGAACATCGACGCCGAGACTGGACGCCTTGTCGCGGTCGATACTGAGATTGAGTTGCAATCCGGCATCATCGCTGTCGCTCGAAATGTCGGTGATGCCCTGGACGCTTTCCATGCGCCGCTTGACGATCGGCCCCCATTTCTGCAGCAGCGCGAGGTCAGGCGAAGACAGCGTGAATTGATAATCGGAATCGCTCTGCCGCCCGCCGGCGCGGATATCCTGCGCCGCCACCATGAACAGCCGAATGCCCGGGATTTTTCCAAGTTCACGGCGCAACCGGTCGATCACCAGCGCCGTGGACAGCCCCTCGCGCTGATCGGGCGGTTTGAGTGAAATGAATATCGTGCCGCGATTTGAGCCGCCGCCAAACCCGCTTCCTCCCAGCGTCGAGCCGATGGCATCCACTGCCGGATCCGCCATTACGACATCGGCGACCCGTTGCTGCAGACCAAGCATCGACTGGAACGATACGTCGGCTGAGGCGCGTGTCGAGCCGAAAATGAAGCCGCTGTCGTCGGTGGGGAAATAGCCCTTCGGCATCTTGGCATAAAGCACAATCGTAAGGGCGATGGTGGCGAAGAACACCAAGAGCGTGACATAGGGAAACCGAAGCACCACGCGCAGCGTCCGTTCGTAGAATTTCAGAACGCGCGACAAAAATCCTTCGACCAGGCGGTCGAACCAGGTCTCATCCGCCGATATGGTCCCCCTGATGTAATGCGCGCAGATCATCGGCGTAATGGTGAGAGACACCAGCGTTGACACCGCGATCGCGAACACCAGCGTCAGCGAGAATTCGCGCAACAGCCTCCCGACGATGCCGTCCATGAAAATCAGCGGCGTGAATGCGGCGACCAGCGAAATGCTGATCGAGAAAACCGTAAAGCCGATCTGCTTGGCGCCCTCCAGCGCCGCGTTGTACGGCGTCATGCCATGTTCGAGATTGCGGTACATGTTCTCGATCATCACGATGGCGTCGTCGACCACAAAGCCGATGGAGATCGCCAGCGCCATCAGCGACAGATTGTCGATGGAAAAACCGGCGGCCCACATGCCCGCGCAGGTGCCCGCCAGCGCCAGCGGCACTGAAATGCCCGCCGCGAGTGTCGGCACGCCGCGCCGCAAGAAAACGAACACCACCACCATCACCAGCAGACAAGTTGCCGCCAGCGTCCATCGCATGTCGTTGACGCTGGCGCGTATGGTGCCGGTGCGGTCGGTGAGCGTCGAAATCGTCACCGCGGCCGGAATCCATTGCTTGAGCTGCGGCAGCAGGTCCTTGATGCGGTCGACGGTGTCGATCACATTGGCATCGGCCTGCTTGGTGATCTGCAACAAGACGGCGGGCTGCTTGTTGAACCATGCGACGGAGCGGCTGGAGCGCGTGGCGTCGATCACATTGGCGATATCGGACAGCCGCATGAAACTGCCGTTGGATGCGGCAAGCACGATATCCTTGAATTCGGCGGCGGTTCGCATCTGCGGATTGAGGCCGAGCGTCTCGCCTTGATGGGCGCCGTTGAACGAGCCGATCGGGCCAAACGCATTGGCGTTGACGATGCTCGTTCGTACCGCGTCGGTTGACAGACCGGCATTGGCGAGCAGCACCGGATTGAGCTGGACGCGCACCGCGGGCTGATCCGCGCCGCTCACCGTCACCTCGCCGACGCCCGGCACCTGTGCGAGACGCTGGGCCACAATCGTATCAGCAACGTCATAGACAGCACTCGCCGACATCGTGCTCGATGTCAGTGCGATGATATAAACCGGCGCTGCGGACGGATTGGCCTTGCGGAAATTCGGCAATGTCGGCAAATCGCTCGGCAGATCGGCCAGCGAAGCGTTGATCGCCGCCTGCACGTCGCGCGCCGCCTTGTCGATGCTACGGCCAATGGCGAACTGCAACTGAATGCTGGTCGAACCAAGAGAACTGCTCGAGGTGATCTGGTCGATGCCGGAAATCTCGCCGAGACGCCGCTCCAGCGGCGCGGCAACGGTCGACGCCATCACTGCGGGCGCGGCTCCGGGCCGCGAAGCGGAAACGCGGATCGCCGGGAAGTCCACATTGGGCACGCTCGCGACAGGCAAATGCACATAAGCCACCGCGCCGACAAGGAACAGGCCGATGCCGAGCAGCGTGGTGCCGACCGGCCTTCGGATGAAGGGTTCGGAAAGCGACATTATGAATGTCCTCTATCCGACGTTTGTTTCATCACTGCACGCCTTCGGTCGCGCCCGCGATCGGCGGCGACGGCAGATCGCCGGCCGGCGGCACGGCGTTTTCGATACGCCGATTGATGCGGTCGAGCGCCAGATAAATCACCGGCGTGGTGTAGAGCGTCAATATCTGCGAGACGATCAGGCCGCCGATGATGGATATTCCGAGCGGGAATCGCAATTCCGCGCCGGTGCCGCTTTCGATCGCCAGCGGCAGCGCGCCGAACAACGCCGCCAGCGTCGTCATCATGATAGGGCGAAAGCGCAACAGACATGCTTGCACGATCGCATCATAGGCCGTCATGCCCTGATGGCGTTCCGCCTCCAGCGCGAAGTCGATCATCATGATGGCGTTCTTCTTGACGATGCCCATCAGAAGAATGATTCCGATCAGGCCGATCACGGACAAATCCTGCCCGAACAACATCAGCGCAAGGATCGCGCCGACACCCGCAGACGGCAATGTCGATAAAATCGTGATCGGGTGAATGTAGCTTTCGTAAAGGACGCCGAGCACGATGTAGATCGTGACCACGGCGGCAAGGATCAGCCAGGGCTGGCCCGCCAGCGCGCGCGAAAACTCCGCGGCGTCGCCGGAATAAATGCCGGTGATGCTGCTCGGCATTCCGATGCGCTTTTCTGTCTGCGTCAGTGCGTTCACCGCATCGCCGAGCGCGACTCCGGGTGCGAGATTGAAGCTCAGCGAGACCGCGGGAAACTGCGCCTGATGCGAGATGGACAGCGGCGCGGTGGTGCGTAACAGCGTGGAGACGGCTGAAATCGGCACCTGAATGGTCCCGGCCCCCGGCGTCGCATTCGCGCTGCCCGGCACATACAGCCTTGAGAGGATATTCGGATCGCGCTGGTCTTCGGGCTTGGCTTCGAGCACCACGCGGTACTGGTTGGCCTGACCGTAGATCGTGGAGACCTGCCGCTGGCTGAAAGCGTCGTTCAACGTGTCGTTGACCGCCTGAAGGTTGACGCCGAGCTGACCGGCACGCTGACGGTCGACATCGAGCGCGGCGCGCAGGCCACCTTCCTGCCCGTCAGTCGAAACATCGCGGAACAACGGGTTCTTCCGCATTTCCTGCACCAGAAGCTGCGACCATTTCACGACTTCGTCCGCATTGGTCGCCGTCAGCGTGTATTGATACTGCGAGCGGCTGGCGCGCGTGCTGATCTGAATGTCCTGCACCGGCTGAAAATACACCGTCATGCCGGGGACTACGCCGACGCGCTCCTTGAGCCGCGTCACGATCTCGACGACACCGGCCTTGCGGTCGGCGCGCGGGCGAAGATTGATCACAATCCGCCCGACATTCGGCGTCGGATTGACCGAGCCTGCGCCGATCAGCGACACAACCCCGGTCACATCGGGATCGGACTGAATGACGTTGGCGACCGCAACCTGACGGTTGCCCATTTCCGCAAACGACACGTCCTGTCCGGCTTCGGTGACGGCAACGATCGAGCCGGTATCCTGCAACGGCAGGAAACCTTTCGGCGCGACTGCGTAAAGGATCAGTGTCGCCGCGAGGGTGGCGAACGTCACGACAAGCGTCAGACGCTGGTGCTTCAGAACGACGAGCAAGGTGCGATGATAGAACTCGACCATGCGGTCGATGAAATTGCTTACCGCAAGCAGGCCGGGCACCTGCCACTCCTCATGATGCCGCTTCAGCAGCCGCGAGCACATCATCGGCGTCAACGTCAGCGAGATCACAGCCGATGTGATAACCGCAATGGTCAGCGTCAGCGCGAACTCGCGGAACATGCGGCCGACAAGTCCCGACATGAACAGCAGCGGGATGAACACCGCGATCAACGATACGGTGAGCGAAATCACGGTGAACCCGATCTCGCGCGCGCCGCGCAGCGAGGCCTGCATCGCGCTCTCGCCGTTTTCCATATGGCGCACGATGTTCTCGATCATCACGATGGCATCGTCGACGACGAATCCGGTGCCGATGGTCAGCGCCATCAGCGAGAGATTGTCGAGACTGAAACCCGCGAACCACATGATGCCGAAACTGGTGATCAGCGACAGCGGCAGCGCCACGCCGGCGATGATCGTGGCGCGGATCGAGCGCAGAAACAGCAGCACCACCAGCGTCACGAGGATGACGCTGAGCACCAGCGTGAACTGCACATCGCTCACGGAGGCGCGGATGGTGACGGTGCGGTCGCTGACGACCGTAAGTTTCACCGACGCCGGCACCGCGCTCTGAAGTTTCGGAATTTCCGCGCGAATCTGCTGCACCACGTCGATGACGTTGGCGCCGGGCTGACGCTGGATGTCGATAATGACGGCCGGTGTGCCCTGAAACCAGCCGCCGGTCTTGTCGTTCTCCAGCCCGTCGACAATGTCCGCGACGTCGCCGATGGTGACGGGGCCGCCATTGCGATAGGCGATGATGACGGGCCGATAGGCGTCGGCGGCGGAAATCTGATCGTTCGCCGAAATCGTATAGGCCTGATGCGTGCCGTCGAGCGAACCTTTCGGGCCGTTGACGTTGGCGCCCGCGATGGCGGCACGCAAATCCTCCATGCCGATGCCATACGCCGCAAGGCGCGCCAGATCCGCCTGCACCCGCACCGCCGGCTTCAGGCCACCCTGCACCGAAACGCGGCCGACGCCGCTGATCTGCGCGAGGCGCTGCGCCATGAATGTGTCGGCGAGGTCGGCCATGTCGCGCATTGACACCGCGTCCGATGTCAGCGCCAGCGTCATCACCGGCGCGTCGGCGGGGTTCACTTTGTTGTAGACGGGCGGATACGGCAAATTCTTCGGCAGGATACCGGCGGCGGCGTTGATTGCGGCCTGCACGTCCTGCGTGGCGCCGTCGATGTCGCGGTTCAGATCGAATTGCAGCGATATCTGGCTGACGCCATACGAGCTTGTCGATGTCATCGCTGACAGCGAGGGGATTTGCCCAAGCTGGCGCTCCAGCGGCGCGGTGAGCAGCGACGCCACAACATCAGGGCTTGCACCCGGAAGCTGCGTCGTGACCTGAACGGTCGGAAAATCGACCTGCGGCAACGCCGAGACCGGCAGCGCCCAATAGCCGAGCGCACCGCCCATCAGGAGTGCCACACCCAGAAGCGACGTCGCGATCGGGCGGCGGATGAATGGTTCGGAAACGCTGCTCATCGATCCGCGTTCATGCCTGTCATTTAAGGCCGTTGTCTGTTGCCGCCGCCCTTTTGCTGACGCT
>DASWQB010000122.1:0-2647 GCA_036398335.1 Afipia sp.
ACGCCATTTCGCGCGGCGCTTTCGCTGCGGCTTTCTTCGCCTCGCCGGCCATCTTTGCGGCCTCCTCCGCCTCGCGGGCGAGCGCCTCGGCCCTGGACGGCGCGGCCGCGATGGTCTCCTGGTTCGGCACGAACAGCGCCGGATGCGAGAACTCGACCGGCTCGGCGTCGTTCGGCGAGATGATTACCCGCATTCCGATCCGCGTCTTGTCGAACAGCTTCTCGGCAAAGCCAAAGGGCATCCGCACGCAACCGTGCGAGGCCGCATAGCCGGGCAGCGGCCCGCCATGCAACGCGACGCCATTCCATGTGATGCGCTGCATGTTCGGCATGGAGGCATCGTCATACATGGTCGAGTGATGGTCTTTGTCCTTCTCGAGAACGGCGAAGACGCCAGCCGGCGTTTCGCGTCCCGTGGTTCCGGTCGATACCGGCGCGCGGGTGATCCAGCCCTCGGCGTCGTAGAAGGTCACCTGCTGGCTCTTGATCGACACAATCGCCATGATCGGCTCGCCTGCATTTCGCGGCGCCGTGGTCTCGACGGGGCGCGCCTGCTTTGCCACTGCGGCAGAAGTAAACGCCGTCAGTGCGGCCATGGCCGCAAACGCCGCGATGGCGGGAGTTCCCCAAAGCCGCATCGGCATGATGGACTGCGCCTTTGTAAACCGATTGACCATGCCATTCCCCGATTGAAATACGTGTCAGCGCCTGCGCCGACCAAATGCTAGATCACGAATATTAATAACCCGCCGCCTCATGATACCGCCAAATCATTCCTTGGAATTTTTAGGGTTCAGATGACGATTTCCTCTTATACGACAGCCTGCACAGGAGGAAGGGCCGCCTTGCCTGCTCAATGAAAATCCCGTGAGGGCGGCAAAATCCGCACATTGCGGGGGTGGCGCGCCTTCTGGACGGCAGCCCTGTGGGCGGGTGCAGGTTGGCCCTGGCGCAATGCATCGTCTGCCAGCCCGTTGAGATCGGCCGTGCGGTCGATCAGCCGGCTCGCGACAAGATGCACGACCTCATCCGGGCTGCTTTGAACGACGCCTTCAACCTCAATCAGCCGCGCGCTCATCACCTCCTTGCGGAATGTCTCCATCACCTTGGGCCAGATCACGACATTGGCGATGCCGTTTTCATCCTCCAGCGTCATGAATACGACGCCCTTGGAACTGCCCGGCCGCTGACGTACCAGCACCACCCCCGCGCAGCGCGCGCGCCTTGTGTCGTTGTCATGCGAGATTTTGACGCAGGACACGACACCCTCCTCGTCGAACATCGGTCGCAAAAACTGCACCGGATGCCCCTTCAGGGACAGGCGAATGGTCTGATAATCCGCGACAACCTGCTCCGGCATCGGCATGCCGGGAAGCGGCAGCCCACCTTCGTCCGGCAGCTCGCGTGCCGCCGCACTCTCAAACAACGGCAGCGGAACGTCATCCGGCAACCGCCGCACGATCCACAGCGCTTCGCGGCGA
Organism: Afipia sp.; assembly: GCA_036398335.1. Lineage (GTDB taxonomy): Bacteria > Pseudomonadota > Alphaproteobacteria > Rhizobiales > Xanthobacteraceae > Afipia. The sequence continues at coordinate 1,481 of DASWQB010000122.1, forward strand.
TCAAGCCCCAGCGAGCGAAAAGCATCGGCATCGGCCAGCAGGATCAACGCCCGTTTCGGCAGGCCCGTTTCGCGCGCGAAATCCTCCAGCGAATTGAACGGCTTTTTCTCCCGCGCCGTTACGATGCGCTGGTCCCAATAATCTTCCCGCGGTTTTTTTCTATCGCGCAGTTCCGGAGGCTTGCTCGCGTCCAGCCTCTCTTCATCGAAATCGTACACCTCAAATCCGTCGATCTGGCGGAAGCCAAGCCGCATGGCGCAATACTTACCGGTCTGCTCCTCTAGTGTGTTTTGACCGAAGCTGAACGAGACATCGATCTCACGCACTGTGACATCGTTTTTTCTTGCATCGCTAACGATCTGGGCTGGTGCGTAAAATCCCATCGGCTGCGAATTCAAAAGACCGCATGCGAATGCATCGGGATGATAATGCTTGAGCCATGACGAGACATAGACAAGCTGCGCGAACGCCGACGCATGGCTTTCGGGGAAACCGTAGCTGCCGAAGCCCTTGATCTGATCGAAGCAGCTTTGTGCGAATTGAGGATCGTAACCGCGCGCGATCATGCGCCCGACCATCCTTTCTCCAAACGTATGAATGGTGCCGACATTGCGGAATGTCGCCATCGCCCGGCGCAAACCGTTGGCTTCTTCGGGAGTGAATTTTGCCGCGACCATCGCGATGCGCATGGCCTGTTCCTGAAACAGTGGCACGCCGAGCGTTTTTTCCAGCACGTTCCTCAATTCATTTTTGTCGCCACCTTTCGGGTAAGGATATTCGATGTCTTCTCGCCTCATCTTCCTCCGCTTGAGATAGGGATGAACCATATCGCCCTGAATGGGGCCGGGCCGCACGATGGCGACCTCGATCACGAGATCGTAGAAGGTGCGCGGCTTCAGGCGCGGCAGCATGTTCATCTGCGCGCGGCTCTCGACCTGAAACACGCCGAGGGATTCGCCCCTGCACAACATGTCAAAAACTTCAGGACTGTCTTTGTTCTCCGACTTGATGTCCGCGAGTTCGTAGCGCTGCCCCTTATGATCCGCGATCAGGTCAAAGCACTTGCGGATGCAGGTCAGCATGCCAAGGGCCAGCACATCGACCTTCATCATCTTCAAAGCATCGATATCGTCCTTGTCCCATTCGATGAAGGTACGGTCGTCCATC
>DASWQB010000123.1:0-2313 GCA_036398335.1 Afipia sp.
GGCGCGCGCTTGGAACTGAGGGTGCGCGAGTTCACGCCCATCCACTGAATTTCCGAGGTCAGCCGTCCGTATTCGATTTTGGGACAGCGGTTCATCACCACCTTGATGCCGGCGGCCTCCGCCCTGGCGGCGGCGGCATCGCTCCGCACGCCAAGCTGCATCCAGATCACTTTCGGCAAAGTCGGAAGCGCCAGCACGTCATCGACAACCGCCATCACGCGGTCGGAATTGCGGAAGATGTCCACCATGTCGATGGGGCGGCCGATGTCGCGTAGCGACGCCACGAACGGTTTGCCGACAAGGCTTTTCCCGACCTGTCCGGGATTGACCGGGATCATGTCGTAGCCGCGCTCGGCGAGATATTTGAACACGAAATAACTCGGGCGCACGTTGACGGGCGAAGCGCCGATCATGGCGATGGTCTTCACGCCGGTGAGAATTCCGCGAATATAGGCGTCGCTGTAGGCGTTGTGGTCCATATCCGTCACCATTCAAATTTCAAAGATCATCGCGAGGAGAGAAGCGACGAAGTTCAGGCTGCAACTCTGGTCTGGATGGCTTCGCGGCGCTCGCAATAGCGGGGAAGGTCTTGATTCACCGGTCTTCCCAGCGCGGATCGCGCTTGGCGATGAAGGCGGCGATGCCTTCCTCCGCGTCGCGCGCCATCATGTTCTGTGTCATCACCTGAGCCGTGTAAAGATAAGCGTCCGCAAGGCTCATGTCCGCCTGACGATAAAACGCTTCCTTGCCGGTCTTGACGGTGTACGCGGATTTTCGCGCGATTTTTTGCGCGAGCGCGATGGCTGCATCGCGTTCGGTCCCGGCTGTCACGACGGCATTGACAAGACCCAGTTCGCGCGCACGCGCGGCGGAAACCGGCTCGCCGGTCAGCAGCATGTGCATGGCGTGTTTGCGCGGCACATTGCGCGACAGCGCCACCATCGGCGTCGAACAGAACAGCCCGATGTCCACGCCCGGCGTCGCGAAGGTCGCGGCTTCGGACGCCACTGCAAGATCGCAGGTGGCGACAAGCTGACAGCCCGCTGCGGTCGCGACGCCTTGCACCGCCGCGATCACCGGCTTGGGCAGATTGACGATGGCCTGCATCATGGCGCTGCACGCTGTCATGATCTGCGCGAAAAATGCCCGGCCGCCATCGGCGTCGCTACGGCGCGCGGTGAGTTCTTTCAGGTCGTGACCGGAGGAGAACGCAGGTCCGTCGGCTGCGATGACGACGGCGCGCACGGCTGCGTCATCGCGGATGGAGTCGAGCTCGGCATGCAGCGCCGAGATCATCGCCTCCGACAGCGCATTGCGCGAGTGGGGCGCGATCAGAGTCAAGATCGCGATGCCTTGCAATGTCTCGCGCAAGACAAAGACAGCGTGTTGGTCTGTTCGGATCGGCGCGGTTTGCGGTGTCATTCATTACTCCACATTCGCGATTGTTGATCTTTAGTCGATGCGTCGCACTTATCCGCCATCTGCATCTTGCTTTTGCCGTCCGGCTGCTGTGATACAACTGTCATATAGAAGAGGAAAGCGGGACCTCTACCGATGGCGAATGCGAAAATGACGGTGGCCGAGCTGGAAGCCTTTTTGCACAAGGAGTTTCCGCAGGCGTTCAGTGGCAGTGAGATCCTGATCGAAAGCGCGGATGGCGCCAGCAGCTTGCTGCGGCAGCCCTATAATGAACGCATGCTGCGTCCGGGGGGCACGGTATCCGGCCCGACGCTGATGACGCTTGCCGATTTCGCGATGTATGTGGTGCTGCTCTCGGCCATTGGCCCCGTCGGCCTTGCGGTGACGACGAGCTTCAATATCAATTTTCTGCGCAAGGGCCAGCCCGGGCAGGACATCCTGGCGGCGGCGAAGCTGTTGCGGCTTGGAAAGCGGCTCGCCGTGGGCGAAGTGCTTCTGCTGTCGGGCACGTCGCCCGATCCGATCGCGCACGTCACATCAACCTATTCCATTCCAAGTACGACATGATTTCACAGGTATTATAACACCATATTTATAATCCATTGATTTATATGAAATATTTTTCAATGAACGGCGTTGACGCCGCACTTCTCGTTCTCTAGAAACACGCGCAATCCCGGCGGTTTTCGCTGCGGCACCAATTTCACGATATTCAAACCTACGGATTCTCACATGAAGACGTTTTCGGCCAAACCTGCCGAGGTCAACAAGAAGTGGGTGATTATCGACGCCAAGGGTCTGGTCGTCGGTCGTCTCGCCACGCTGGTCGCGATGCGTTTGCGCGGCAAGCATCTGCCGACCTACACCCCCCACGTCGATTGCGGTGACAATGTC
>DASWQB010000124.1:0-5610 GCA_036398335.1 Afipia sp.
CTCATCGTCCATTACTGGTTCAGGATCGCGCTGCCGCTCACCGAAATGTCGCTGGTGATCGCGTTCCTGATCGGGCTCAACCTCGCCAGCCTGCTGCGGCTCCAAAGCCTCGACAGCGTCAGCAACACCGAGCTGTTTTTAGCCTTGCTGCTCGATGTCGCGGCGCTGACCATGCAGCTTTATCTGAGCGGCGGCGCTGCCAATCCCTTCGTGTCGCTCTATCTTTTGCAAGTCACACTCGGCGCGGTTCTGCTCGAGGCATGGTCGACATGGACTCTGGTCGTGTTGACCAGCGCCTGCTTTGTCGGACTGACAAGATTTCACCGCGATATTTTCATGCCGCACGCCTATGGCGGCGATTTTGCCAATCTTCACATTCTCGGGATGTTTATCTGCTTCGTGCTGTCAGCGACGCTTCTGGTGCTGTTCATCGCGCGGATCAACCGCAATCTGCGCGCGCGTGATGCCCGCCTGGCGAGGCTGCGCCAGCAATCGGTGGAGGAGGACCACATCGTCCGCATGGGCCTGCTCGCGTCGGGGGCGGCGCATGAACTGGGAACGCCGCTCGCCACGCTCTCGGTGATCCTGAACGACTGGCAGCATATGTCGGATCAGGATGACGCGCCCGAACTCTCGCAGGAGATTTCCGAAATGCAATCGCAGGTCGAGCGTTGCAAGGCGATCGTTTCGGGCATCCTGATCTCTTCAGGAGAAGCAAGAGGAGAGGGAACGCTCCGGACCACCGTCAATGCCTTCTTCGATGATCTGGCCGCCGAGTGGCGGGCAAGCCGCTCGCCGTCCCGGCTGGATTATCTCAACGCGTTCGGGGACGATGAGGCGATCGTCTCAGACACCGCGCTCAAGCAGGTGATCTTCAACGTCTTCGACAATGCGCTGGAATCTTCTCCGCAACTCGTCAAGGTCGATGTCAGGCGGGCGGACGGAGATATCGTCGTGACCGTGAGTGACAAAGGAGCGGGATTCAGCGAAGAGATGCTGGCTGCTTTCGGCAAGCCCTATCGGTCGAGCAAGGGTCGGCCGGGAGGCGGGCTCGGATTGTTCCTTGTCGTCAACGTGGTTCGCAAGCTCGGCGGGACTGTAATCGCGCGAAATGCAGCGAGCGGCGGAGCGGTTGTGATCCTGACGCTGCCGCTGGCGTCATTGTCTCCCTAAATTGTCTCCTTGAGGCTTCATGGAAACGGATCTCCATCTTCTGATAATCGAGGACGATGCGTCCTTCGCCAAGGCTCTCGGCCGGTCTTTTGAGCGGCGGGGTTATCAGGTTCGCCTGTGTGAGCGGATCGATGACATCGAGAACCTTCTCAAGGATTTCTCGCCGCGCTATGCCGTGATCGATCTCAAGCTGACCAACAGTTCGGGGCTGGAATGCGTCAGGCTGCTGCATCAGCACGATCCCGAGATGAAAATCGTCGTGCTCACGGGCTTTGCCAGCATCGCGACCGCTGTTGAGGCGATCAAGCTCGGCGCATGTCATTATCTCGCCAAGCCCTCCAATACCGATGACATCGAAGCGGCGTTCCGGCGTGCCGATGGCGATGCGTCCGTAAAGCTTTCCAGCCGTCCGACGTCTATCAAGAATCTCGAATGGGAGCACATTCACGAGGTTCTGGTCGATGCCGAGTTCAATATTTCTGAAACGGCACGCCGTCTCGGAATGCACCGGCGGACGCTGGCGCGCAAGCTTGCGAAAACCAGAATGAAATAGGCAATTTCTTCTTATCGTGCGCGTCGTGATTTCCTTTGGCGGCGCGTTAGCCAAACAGCGAACGGAGTTGCAAGTGCAGGGCTTCACATTTCAATCGACCAGGTCGCTTCTGGTTGAGCCGGGAAGCTCGTCGCGGATCGGCGAACTTGCCAGGGGGCTCGGGTGCAAATCCATCCTGCTGGTCACCGATCCCGGGGTGCAAAAGGCCGGGCTCCTCAAGGCGGGATTGAGCGGCCTCGAACAACACGGCGTGGCCGTCACGTTGTTCACGGATGTCGAAGCCGATCCTCCCGTTCATGTCATCGATGCCGCGGTGAAGGCCGCGCTGGATGCGAAAGCCGACGGCGTCGTCTCGATCGGTGGCGGCAGTTCGATGGATGTCGCCAAGCTCGTCGCATTGCTCGCTGCCGGCAAGGAGAAGTTGTCGGATATTTATGGCGTCGGCCTCGCCAAGGGACCGCGGTTGCCTTTGATCCTCGCGCCGACCACGGCGGGGACGGGATCGGAAGTGACGCCGATCTCCATCGTCACGACCGGGGAGGGTGAAAAGAAGGGCGTGGTGTCGCCGGTGCTGATCCCGGACTGGGCCGTGCTCGATGCGGATTTGACGCTAAGCCTGCCTGCCGCGGTGACGGCGGCAACCGGCATCGACGCCATGGTGCATGCCATCGAAGCCTACACCAGCAGGCGGTTGAAGAATTCGCTGTCGGACATGCTGGCGCGCGAGGCGCTGCGGCTGCTCGGCGACAACATCCGCGAAGCGTGCCGCCATGGCGGCAATCGCGAGGCACGTCACAACATGCTGTTCGGCTCGATGCTGGCGGGCATGGCGTTCGCCAACGCACCGGTCGCCGCCGTGCATGCGCTGGCCTATCCGGTCGGCGCGCGCTTTCATGTTCCGCATGGCCTGTCGAATTCGCTGGTGCTTCCGCAGGTCATCCGGTTCAACGCGCCGCATGCCGAGCAGCATTACAGCGAGCTTGCGGAAATCCTGACGCCGCAGGCGAAGGGCGATGCCGCCGCGCGCACGAAAGCGCTGGTCGACATGCTGTCCGATCTTCCGGTCGAGCTTGGCTTGCCGACGCGGCTGCGCGATGTCGGTATCGCGCAGAAGGATCTGAAAGGTCTCGCCGACGATGCGATGAAGCAGACGCGGCTGCTCGTCAACAATCCGCGCGAGGTGCTGCATGCCGACGCGCTGGCGATCTACGGCGCGTCGCTATGACCGAACGGCCGAAACCGGAGCGCCGCGCGGCCTATGCCTTCTTCCGGGCCATGACCACCCGCTGGATGGACAACGATCCCTACAATCACATCAACAACACCACATACTATGCGTTTTTCGATACGGCGGTGTGCCAATATCTGATCGAGGAAGGCGCGTTCGACATCGGGAAAAGTCCGGTGATCGGTCTCGTGGTGGAGACCATGTGCCGTTATTTCAGTTCGGTCGCGTTTCCTTCGACGATTCATGCGGGCCTGCGTGTCGCGCATCTGGGCAATTCCAGCGTGCGTTACGAGATTGGTCTGTTCAAGGATGATGACGACATCGCCTCGGCGCAGGGACATTTCGTGCATGTCTATGTCGATCGAGTGAGTGGACGGCCCGTGCCTCTGCCGGACAGGCTGAAGTTGGTTCTTGCGCCGTTGCGGGTGCCCGCGACAGGAGGCGGATGCTGATGGGCGATATCCAGGATTCGCGTCCCTATCCCGTGCAATGGGAGCGAACGCTGGTTCTGAGAGACGGCTCGCGCATCTTTACCCGCCCGATCACGCCGGACGATGAGTGCGCGATCAAATCCCTGCTCGAACACGCCACGACGCAGGATTTGCGATTTCGTTTCTTCACCACGATGAAGGTTTTCTCACATGAATTCCTGATGGGACTGACGCGGCTGGATTACAACCGCGCGATGGCTTTCGTTGCCTTCGGCATTCCCGGAAACGAAATTCTCGGCGTGGTGCGGATTCATTCCGACGATCTTCACGTCAGCGGGGAGTTCGCGATTTTGCTTCGCTCGGATTCGAAAGGGCGGGGACTGGGCTGGGCCTTGATGAACCTGATGATCGAATATGGCCGCTTCGATGGCTTGAAGCGGATCACGGGGCAGGTGTTTGCTGAAAACAGGCCGATGCTTGCGATATGCCGGGAGCTGGGATTCCGCGTCCGCACCGACCCGGAGGAGCGCGATATCTGCGAAGTCACGCTTGCGCTGACGGACTCGCCTGCGCCGTGACGACACCTGTCATGGGTTCGCGAAGGTCCCCGGAAGTTCAGCTCGGCCGGGCATCGTTGGCCGGCCCGGCCAAACCTAGCCGCCCGATGATGGGGATCATCTCCCGGCGACAATCGGGTTTTAGCCGAAGGACATGAGCGCGCAAGCGGCAAATTTTCGGCGCGGTGCGCGGAATAAACAGATCATGCCTTCTGTTTTGCGCGCCGGTTTTGCGCGAGCTTGCTGGTGAGGAATTGCGCCAACACTTCCACCCGCGCCGGGCGCGGGCCGCCGGGCGGCATCACCAGATGCACCGCGCCCTCGCGCTGCGTCCAGCCTTTGAGAATGACCGTGACCTGCTTGCTGGCGATGGCCTCACCGACGATGAAGTCCGGCAGGTCGGCGATGCCGAGCCCCGCGAGCAGCGCGCCCATCAAGGCCTCGCCATTGTTGACTCTCAGTGGCCCGTTCGGCCGCACCGAAGCCTGCTCGCCCTTGGCATTGGTGTAGTGCCAGATGTTTGGTGTCGACAGATAAGTGTAGCCGAGACATCTGTGCCGGGCGAGATGCATGGGATGCGTCGGCGTGCCGTGCGCCTTGAGATAAGACGGCGCGGCGACGGTGTGACGCGGCATCGCGCATAGCCGCCGCGCCACCAGCGAGGAATCGGGCAGGCTGCCGATGCGGATACCCATATCGAAACCGTCGCCGATCAGGTCCACCATCTCGTCGCCAAGGTGCATGTCGATCGCGACATCGGGATACAATTTCAGAAATTCCGGCAGCAGCGGCGCGATGGTGTTGACGCCGAATGTCATCGGCACCGCAAGGCGTACCAGCCCGCGCGGCGCGGCCGATTGCGCCAGCGCCTCGCTCTCCAGCGACTCGCCGTCGGCCAGCAATTGCGCGGCGCGGCGGGCAAGCTTTTGCCCGGCATCGGTCAGTGCGAGCCGGCGTGACGTGCGGTTGAACAGCCGCGCGCCGAGGCGCTCTTCCAGCCGGGTAACGGCTTTGGACACCGTGGCTTTTGACAGCGCCAATTCGGACGCCGCGCCCGCGAACGAGCGCATTTCGACGATTTTCGCGAAGATCGCCAGCGCCTCGAAATCGGGAAGCTTCGACATGGGTTTTCCGCGAAAGCCTAAAAATGGAAACAATAAGTTTCAATAGTTTCTATTTATGAACCATGCCCGGCGGCATATCAATGATCCATGCAAACGAAAGGCGCTGCAAAAACCGCAGCGCCGCACGAAGAAAGGAACATCCCATGATCGAACTTCGACCTTTCGACAAACTCGGCGGTGCCGATCACGGCTGGCTCAAGGCCAAGCATCATTTCTCGTTCGGCTCCTATTACGATCCGCAGAATGTCAGTCATGGCAGCCTGCGGGTGTGGAACGACGACGAGATCGCGCCGAACACCGGCTTCCCGCCGCATCCGCACGCCAACATGGAGATCATCACCTATGTCCGCGAAGGCGCGATCACCCATCAGGACTCGCTCGGCAACAAGGGCCGCACCGAGGCCGGCGACGTGCAGGTGATGAGCGCGGGGGAGGGCATCCGCCACGCCGAATACAATCTGGAGCCTGTGAAGACGAAAATCTTCCAGATCTGGATCGAGCCGGCGCAGGAAGGCGGACAGCCGACCTGGGGTGCGAAGCCTTT
>DASWQB010000125.1:0-2010 GCA_036398335.1 Afipia sp.
GATTTCGCGCCGTCACGAATGCGCTGAAGTCTGTCGAAAATGTCACCGTCCGGATAAGGTCCAAGCGCCGCCGATACTTTCGGATTGAATCGCTTCGCTTGGGCAACATCCTGGACCGTTTGGACGCCTGCTAAGTCCCCCGACAGCTCGTCAACAAGTTGGCTCAATTCGTCCTCCTCGGTTGGAAGCGAAATTACCGTGAGAACCTGCGGGAAATAAGTATTGGTGGCGGTGCGGGTCAGCAATTTGAGATTGTCGCCACACCCATCTGGGTCTCGGTCGAGCAGCCAAGGCCGCTCGCCGCGGCACTTGCCCAGACGACCAGGCTGAAAGGTCTCCTGAAGCGAGAGGCGGCGACCGCAGCCGCAGACGATGCTGGTGTCAGCTGGGTCAGCGCTAGTGCCTTTTTCCTCCACCCACATTGGCTCATGGCACGGCCCCGAACCGTGGACTACCCATCGCCACTCAATGTCCTGAAGATGGCCCTTATCGCACGCGCAAACAAAGCGGATCGGCGTCACGCCGCTTTTGCGCCCGTCATCATATTGGAACTTTCGCCGTCCCTTGGTGTCGAGATCCTGCCAACGCACTAACCGCCGCCGGCGTGCCGTTTTGGCCCTTGACGTCGTCGTCTCGACCTGCTCGCAAATGAACCATGTCGGGAAGATCGGGACAGCGACGCCGCGGGGTATCCCATCTCGCGCATCCACCGATGTGGGAGGAGTGCGTAACGAAAGGGTTGCTGCTGGATCCAGGCGCCCTTGTTCTTTGAGAATTTGCTCCAGACGCATTGTCAGACGTGGTTCCGGAAGCGTTGTGAATGCATTGCCCCTCATGTCCCATTGTTCGAGCCCACCGACCACGACCGATCGAGTTGGCAGATCGATCATGGCGCCTGGACCGAAGGTCGAAATCAACTGGCTTAGTCGCTGAGCATTCTTGGTCATGCGAGATCATCCGCGTTTGCGATCATGTTTCCGTGGGGATCCCTGACCTTCAGGGTGACGTTGGGTTCCACGTCGCGCATGGAACGGCCCGCCACAAAGCGGCGGTGGGGTTCCGCCAAATTGCCTATCTCGGGCTCGAGCGGCATGTGTAGTAGTCGATGTGGACTCTTCTTTTTGGCGTAGGCAAAGGCGTTTCCGCCCGCCGCCTGGTCGTCGGCGGTTTCGATCCAAGCGTCCAAGATGTCGTCAATCAGCGCCGCCAAGGCAGCGCGGCCGCCCGCAACCATTCGCTCCGGCGCTCGTTCGACGATCGAGTCACGCACCAAATTCCGTATCCCGATATTGTTCTTCAACTCATTGACCGCGACATCTGGTGTGAGCGCGGGGTCCACATGCCGTGCTGCAGCGACCACGACCGCAGCCAAGGCACGATCCAACGCCCGAGCCGCCCATGGCGTAACGCTTGTCGCCTCAACGGCGCGATAGAATGTGCGGTGGAATTGGCCGAACTGCTCAAAGTGCATCCGGTCACGCGGCTTGTGCAGATTTAGAACCGCTAGGACTAGGCCGGGTCGGGAATGGTCGCGGCCGACGCGGCTGGTCGCCTGGATGTATTCCGCGGCTGTCTTTGGCTGACCCTGTACGACCATCAGTCCGAGGCGAGTAATATCGAGACCAACGGAGATCATGTTGGTTGCGAGGGCGATATCGACGGTTTCGGCATCCCGACCAAAGATGGCTTCGAGGCGTTGCTTCGCTTTCGCTACCTCATCTGTCGAAACACGAGAAGTCAGCTCCATCGGCTCCTTGATGGCACGATCGGCGAAGGGGTTATCGGCGGGGTCCACTCGGCGTCGTTGGGCGCCGTAGCGTGCGGCGCGATCGCGCACTTCATCCTCGACAATCCGACGCGCGCCGCCCAATTCGCGCAACGCGTTGAAATAGCATAGGGCCGTCATGTACGGATCGGCCGGGTTTCTCGCCTTCGCGTCCGCAGGGATATTCGCGTCGTACGCCGCTTGCGCGGCAGCGACGAGCGTGGTCAGCGAACGCAGGAAAACGA
>DASWQB010000126.1:0-3419 GCA_036398335.1 Afipia sp.
CACCATCGCGCGCGTCGCTGCAATCTCGGATGGCGTGCGATCGACCAGCCCGCGTGGCAGGCGGGCGCGGAGTTTCTGCGGTTTTTTTGGTTTTTTGTCGGACATGAATGCTTGCGTGATTTCGATCACATACTGATGTGACTTTGGTCACACGGGTTATCAGTGCAGGCATGACGCGGCAAGCCGCTCTGCACGTCATACGCGGGTTTCACCCGCGTATCCATCACTCAAGAAAGATGGATGGCCGGGTCACGCCCGGCCATGACGGCCCTTTGCGTTGCGCGCTAATTCACCAACACCGCGCCGTCGCAGCGGATACCCGGCACCCACACGTCCGCCTGGCCGAGGCCGACGCCCAGCGTCTGCAACACCGAGGCCAGCAGCGTATCGATCGAACCGGTCGCACCGCTGATGATGCTTGTGACCAGCGGACCGATGCCGGGGATCGGCAGGCCGAGCGGGCCGAGCTGAATGCCGAGTTGCAGATCGCCCAAAAGGCTCGATGTCAGCGATGACGTAAACGACGTGGTGTTCACGGTCTTTTTGGTCTGCGCCTGAATCTCCGTATAGGAGAAATTCACGGGTGTCGGCGCGGTATTCGCCATTTCAGCGTGCGCGCGCGCCGTGACCTGAATGAGCCCGAGATCAACGATCTTCGCGGCGGCGGGATTAGGCTTGGTCGAAAAATTCGTCATGTCGGCGGCGGTTACCGCGCCGATCCATGCGTCGATGATGCCCGGCGAGACGCCGAGCGTGACACTGGATGTATTCAGGTTCGGATACCCGCACGAGACGGCATTGAGCGTGGCCGTGCCCGCCGCGACCTCGACATAAACCGGCAGATTGACGACCGACACCGAACCTGTGCCGACAAGCTGGATATTCAGAAAGATACGCGTCTGCGCGGTATGCACGCTCGCGCCCTGTGCGCCGACCGTGATCCAGCTTGATCCAACCGGACGCTCGCCAATGGTCGCTTTCAGCGTGACTGCGGCGATTCCCGGCAGGCCGAGATTGAGCCCCGTCGAGATTTGATTGGTTCCGTTCGCGAGTTGCGCAAGGGCAGACAGCAAATCGAAAGCCGCGACATTCACGCCGACTTTCGGCTGCTGTCCGACGGTCAGGTCGTTGTAAGGCCCGGTATTGATCAGATTGCCAAGCTTGATCTTGGTGCTCGTCCCGGCGAGCGAGGTCGCGACGCTTGCCAACGCCAGCGCTGCCGGGCCGCTGCCAACACTCATTTGCAGGGCGGAAACGATATCGCCGACTTTCACGCTGGTGTTGAGAAGCGTGTCATAGCTGACAGCCGTGAGATTGAGCCGCGTTGCGAGTGCCGGCATGAAATCGAACAAATTGACCTTGGCGTTGAAAAGCGACTGATAGTCCATCACGGACAAGGAAAGGGACGTACCGAGCAGGCCGCTGAGCAGCGAGTTGAGCAGACCGCCATTGAGCGAGGCCAGCCGCGAGCCGATGGCGAAGGTGGCAAGCTGCGTGGTCGAGGCAACCGCGGTCGCGTCGAGGTTGAAATGGGTCGAGCCGGTCAGCACCTTGCCGAAGAACAGCGGCGTCTTGCTTCGCATGGTGACACGCACAGCATTGGCGGGAGCGGCGGCCGCCGTAAAGCGCTGCTGCGGCATCAATGACGCGTCGGCCTTGTAGACGCCAGGCTCGACAGCCACGAGCGAGTCTGGCGGCAAATTGTTCTTGGCGACGGTCGCCGCAGCAGCGCGGGAGGCGTGGGACAGATCGCTCGCCGCGACGATGGCGGCGAGATCGGCAGCACTTTGAGTTTTGCGCTTGTCGGCGAAGATGGAGCCGACATCGACGCCAAGGGCGGCGCAGGCACAGATCAGCATGAGGAAGAGGGCCGCCATCAGCGCGATATTGCCACGCTCATCGGCGGCGAAACTTCGAAGCAGAACGAGACAATAAGGGAGTTGCTTGTCCGGAAGCATGCTCAGTATCCCCCGCGCGGGATCGCAGCCGAACGCACGATGGTGGCAGGCGGCGCAGGCACGAACGAGGGCAGCGAATAGATGAAGCTGCCGGACGCGTCGTAATTCACCGTCACTACGAACACATTCGCGTCCGAACCGGACGTCGCGGCGTTTACGGTCAGGCGATTGGGCACGATCAGCGGATAAGACTTCACATTGCCGGTGATGTAGTTGTTCGCCAATAAGCTGCGCTCGTTTTCGGACAGCCCCGCAACGGACGAACGTGCAGCCTCGGCGGCCAGTTGCTGCACGCCATGCACCATCGCCAGATACGAGCCGAACATGACGATGCCGAACACGATCGCCATAAACGCCGGCAGCACCAGCGCGAACTCGACAGCGGACGCTCCCGAGCGGGCGGCATGAAACCGGCGCAAGATTTTCAGCGTGCAAATCTTTGGAGTGCTTGTCATACGCGCATAGACGCATACAAGCATTAAGGGCAAATAAATTGAAACATAACCACAGGTAGCATATTCATACAGCCGCTCTACGCATTTACGCGAGCAGCAGCCACGCGGTGCCGAACGTTCCGGTCTCCTATTTGAGGTGATAGGGTGGCCGCGCTTGCCATCGCATCCGTACGCAAAGGACGTTCGCCGTGAATATTCAACAACCCCGCCAGCCACTCGCCTCACCGAACGATCTGGCCGCGTACTGGATGCCATTCACCGCCAACCGCGCCTTCAAGCGCGCGCCGCGCATGCTCGCCGGCGCCAAGGACATGCATTATTTCACCACCGATGGACGCAGCATCCTCGACGGCGCCGCCGGCATGTGGTGTTCGAACGCCGGCCATTGCCGCGAACCGATCAACGAGGCCATCGCCAAGCAGGCCGCGACGCTGGATTACGCTCCGCCGTTTCAATTCGGCCATCCGCAAGCGTTTGAGCTTGCAAGCCGCGTCGCAGCGCTAGCGCCCGAAAGCCTCGATCACGTGTTCTTTTGCAATTCCGGCTCGGAAGCGGTCGATACTGCTCTCAAGGTTGCGCTCGCCTATCACGCCACGCGCGGGGACGCGGCGCGTACGCGCCTGATCGGCCGCGAGCGCGGCTATCATGGCGTCGGCTTCGGCGGCATCTCGGTGGGCGGCATGGTCAACAACCGCAAACTGTTCGGCGGCATGCTGACGGGCGTCGATCATTTGCCGACAACCTACGACCGCGAGAAGCAGGCCTTCACCAAGGGCGAGCCGGAATGGGGAGCGCATCTGGCCGATGAGCTGGAGCGCATTGTCGGCATTCATGGCGCCTCCACCATAGCCGCCGTCATCGTCGAGCCGATGGCAGGCTCGACGGGCGTGCTTGTGTCGCCAAAGGGCTATCTCAAGCGGCTGCGCGAAATCTGCGACAGGCACGGCATTCTGCTCATTTTCGACGAGGTCATCACCGGCTTCGGCCGGCTCGGTTACGCCTTCGC
>DASWQB010000127.1:0-4846 GCA_036398335.1 Afipia sp.
CCGCAAGCACCATCGCGCCGATCGGTCCATCGACAATCCGCTCCCAGAATTTGCGCCGCTGCGAAAAGTCAGGAATGCGGCCATGAACCGCTTTGCGCCAGCGTCCGATGAAAGTTGCGAGATCGCCGACACGCGCAGGCAGCAGCGCCTCGATGCGTTCGCGAACGCGCCGTGCGACCACCGGCGATGCACCGCCGGTGCCGATCGCAACCACCACATCGCCGCGATCGACGATGGCGGGAAAGATAAACGTCGAATGCGACAGGTCGTCCATCACGTTGACGGGAATGCCCCCGGCACGTGCGCGCGCGGCCATGGCCTCCCCGGTTTCACCGGCTCCGGCGCACAAAATTGCGATGACATTGGTGAGGTCGGCGGCTATAGGATCGCCCGTCACAAGTTCGATCCGGCTGACGGCTTCTGCGTCGAAATCCGAAACCTCAAATTTCCCATCAGTTGCGGAAAAGCGCACTTGCGCACCCGCCGCCAGGAGAAGACGTAACTTGGCGCGCGCCAACTCCCCGGCGCCCACCAGCAACACCGGTCCGGCTCTTAAATCTAGGAATACCGGCAGAAACCGCATCGAAACTCCAATTCCCAAGAGCGGGGATTGACGGGAATTATTTTCTATATATGTATCCTAGAATGGCAGCAAAGAGAAATAAATTCTCTCATTTTGCGCTGCAATTGTAGAATTTTTGACCCTCAACAGCAAGATAAAGAGATGCATCTTCTCGTCGTCGATCATGAAGGTCAGGAGCATACGCTTGAAGCGCTGGAAGGCTGGCGCGTCATGGAAGTTATCCGCGACTGGGGGCTGTCCATCAAGGCCGAGTGCGGCGGAGCCTGCGCATGCGCCACCTGCCATGTCTATGTCGATAACGAATGGGTCGACCGGCTCGTTCCGCCCAGCGACGATGAAATCGAGAAACTCGACGAGGCGTTCTTCGTCGAGCCGAATTCGCGTCTTGCCTGCCAGATCCTGATGGCCGCCGACACCGATGGGCTGAAGGTCACGCTGGCTCCGGGCACCGAGTGAGCACGGAATCATCATGACAGACTCAAGACCCACGATGGATCATCTCGACGAACTGGAAGCGCAGAGCATCTACATCCTGCGTGAAGGTTTCGCACGGCTGAAGAAGCTGGCGCTGCTGTGGTCGCTCGGCAAAGATTCCAACGTGATGATCTGGCTGGCGCGCAAGGCGTTCTTCGGCAAGGTGCCGTTCCCCGCTCTGCATGTCGACACCGGCAAGAAATTTCCCGAGATGTACGCCTTTCGCGACGCTTACGCGAAAGAATGGGGTCTCGACCTGAAAGTCGATTATTGCCCGCCGGTGGAGGACATCGACCCGACGCTGCCGCCGGCGGCGCGCTCGGCTGCGCGCAAGACCGAAGGTTTGAAACTCGCACTGGTCAAATACGGCTTCGACGGACTGATCGCCGGCATTCGCCGCGACGAAGAGGCCACCCGCGCCAAGGAGCGCGTGTTCTCGCCGCGCGGCCTCGAGGGCGGATGGGACGTGCGCGATCAGCCGCCGGAATTCTGGGATCATTTCAACGCATCGCCGCCGCAGGGTGCGCATCTGCGCATTCATCCGATCCTGCATTGGACCGAGACCGACATCTGGGCCTACACCCAGCGCGAGAACATTCCGATCATTCCGCTTTATCTGTCGAAAAACGGCAAGCGTTATCGATCGCTCGGCGATCAGGACATCACCAATCCCGTGGCGTCGAACGCCTCGAACATCGAGGAAATCATCGAAGAGCTGCGCACCACCAAAGTGCCGGAGCGAAGCGGCCGCGCGCTCGACCATGAGACCGAGGATGCCTTCGAGCGCCTTCGCGTCGCCGGTTATTTGTGAGCGGGGAGTGCATCCGATGAATGTCGCTGTTTCCCAAAAGCCCGCCGCAACACAGAACACCGCGGTGCGGCCTCAAGTCTCGATCGTGATCGTCGGCCATGTCGATCACGGCAAGTCCACGCTGGTCGGCCGCCTGCTGCACGAAACCGGCAGCCTGCCCGACGGCAAGCTGGAGATGCTCAAAGCCGTCAGCGCGCGGCGCGGCATGCCGTTCGAATGGTCGTTCCTGCTGGATGCATTGCAGACCGAGCGCGACCAAGGCATCACCATCGACACCACGCAAATCCGCTTCCGCACCAATAACCGGGACATTGTTCTCATCGACGCGCCGGGGCACGCCGAATTCCTGCGCAACATGATCACCGGCGCCTCGCAGGCAGACGGCGCGGTGCTGATCATCGACGCGCTGGAAGGCGTGCGCGATCAGACCCGCCGCCACGGCTATCTGCTGCATCTGCTCGGCGTCAAACAGGTCGCCATCGTGGTCAACAAGATGGACCGCGTCGATTTCAGCGAAGCGCGCTTCAACGACATCCGGGACGAGATCACCGCGCATCTGGTCGAGCTTGGCGTCACGCCGACTGCGGTGATCCCGATTTCCGCGCGCGACGGCGACGGGGTCGCCGAGCTCACCCCGCGCATCGGCTGGTACAAAGGCCCCACCGTTGTGGGCGCGCTCGATGCGCTGACGCCTAAAGTCGCGCTGACCGAACTGCCGCTGCGGCTTCCCGTGCAGGCGATCTACAAATTCGACGACCGCCGCATCGTCGCGGGCCGCATCGAGGCCGGGCATCTGACGGCCGGCGAGGAAATCGTCATCATGCCCGCCGGCAAGATCGCGAAGATCAAGACCGTGGAGGGCTGGCCGGATACGCCGGTCAAAGGCACGCAGTCCGCAGGCCGCTCCGTCGGTATCACGCTCGACCGCGAACTGTTCCTGGAGCGCGGCGACATCATCGCCCACACCCATTCCGCGCCGCGCGACACACGGCGGCTGCGCGCGCGCATCTTCTGGCTGCACGACGCGCCGCTGAAGGCGGGAGCGTCGATTCTCGTGCGTCTCGGCACCATGGAGACCCGCGCCAGCGTCGTCGCCATCGAGAAGGCGGTCGATCCCGGCGAACTCGCCAGCGTCGAGACCGCTTCCATCGCGCGCAACCATGTCGGCGAGATTGATCTGGCGCTGGCCAAGCCGGTTGCCGCCGATGCCTATACCGACAATCCGCGCACCGGACGCCTTGTCATCGAGGTCAACGGCCGCATCGCGGGCGGCGGCCTCATACTGAGCGTCGAGGCCGGTCAGCGCGCGCTTCCGGTCGATATCGTTCCGGTGGAATCGGCGCTGCGGCTTGAGGAGCGCAGCGCGCGCTATCATCACGCAGGAGCCGTGCTGTGGTTCACGGGCCTGCCGGGTTCGGGAAAATCGACCGTCGCGCGCGCACTGGAGCGCCGTCTGTTCAGCCGCGGCGGCTCGCCGGTTCTGCTGGACGGCGATACGCTGCGCGCGGGCCTCAACAGCGATCTTGGATTTTCGCCGCAGGACCGCACCGAGAACATCCGCCGGCTCGCCGAGGTCGCGACGCATCTTGCCCGCAACGGCCACATCGCCATTGTCGCGGCGGTGTCGCCCGCCGCCGACGACCGCGCGCAGGCCCGGCGGATCGCCGACGATCTGTTCCGCGAAATTTATGTCTCCACGCCTGCCGAGGTCTGCGAAGACCGCGATCCCAAGGGACATTACGCCAAGGCGCGCGCGGGCGATCTGCCGAGCTTCACCGGCATCGCGAAGGACTATCAGCCGCCCGCCAACGCGGAGCTTACCCTCGATACCTCGCAGCGCTCGGTCGCGCAGGCCATCGAGGATATCGAACATCTTCTTCGCGCCAGCAACGTGCTGTTCGAGGAAGCTGTCGACCTTGCCGCCAATATTTAAATCCAACCGATGGAGAGCATCTTGCGCCGCATTTTCAGCCGTTCCCTGATTGGTCTCATTGCCAGCGCCGCACTCGCGACCGGCGCCCAAATCCCGGCTCATGCCCAGAACGCCAACACGCTTCTGAACGTGTCCTATGACATCTCGCGCGAGCTTTACGCGGAGATCAACACCGCCTTCATCAAGCAGTGGAAGGACAAGACCGGGCAGGACATCACCATCAACCAGTCGCATAACGGTTCGACCCGTCAGGCGCGCTCGATTCTCGAGGGCCTCGAAGCCGACGTGGTGACGTTCAATCAGGTCACCGACGTGCAGGTGCTCTACGACAAGGGCCAATTGATCCCGAAGGACTGGCAGACGCGCCTGCCGAACAACTCCTCGCCCTATTATTCGCTGCCGGCATTTCTGGTGCGCGCGGGCAACCCGAAGAACATCAAGGATTGGGATGATCTGGTGAAGCCGGGCGTGCAGGTGATCTTCCCGAATCCGAAGACCTCGGGCAACGCGCGCTATACGTATCTGGCCGCCTATGCCTATGCGAAGAGCAAATACGGCAGCGACGAGAAGGCCGATGAGTTCATCAAGAAACTCTTCGCAAATGTGCCGGTGTTCGACACCGGCGGGCGCGCCGCGACGACCACATTCGTCGAGCGCCAGACCGGCGACGTGCTGATCACCTTCGAGGCCGAGACCAACGGCATCCGGGATATTTCCGGCGCCGACAAATATCAGGTCGTGGTGCCCTCGCAGAGCCTGCTGGCGGAATTCCCGGTCACCGTGGTCGACAAATATGCCGACAAGCACGGCACGCAGAAGCTGGCCAAGGCTTATCTCGAATTTCTCTACACGGGCGAAGGCCAGACCATACTCGCCAAGCAATACAACCGCGTGAACGACAAGGCCGTGGCCGAGAAGTTCAAGGACAAGTTTCCGAACGTCAAGCTCGTGACCATCGAGAAGGATTTCGGCGGCTGGGACAAGGTCAATGCGGACCATCTCAATCCGGGCGCGAAACTGGATCAGCTGTTCGCCGCGGGCGCCG
>DASWQB010000128.1:0-17621 GCA_036398335.1 Afipia sp.
TTCGATCGACGTGTTCACGGGTCTCGGCGCGGCGGTCAACGCATTGCCGGGCGGTGAAATCGTCTCGGCGATGGATCGCGGCCTGCTCGACGCGGCCGAGTTCAACAACGCCTCGTCCGACCGCCTTCTCGGTTTCCCGGATGTGTCGAAAATCTGCATGCTGCAGAGCTATCACCAGAACGCCGAACAGTTCGAGGTTCTGTTCAACAAGACCAAATACGAGGCGCTGCCCGAAAAGCTGCGCGCGATCATCTACGGCGCGACAGAGGCCGCCAGCGCGGACATGGCCTGGAAGGCGATCGATCGCTATTCGCAGGATTATGCGGGCATGCAGGCCAAGGACAACGTGAAATTCTACAAGACTCCTGACACCGTCTTGCAGAAGCAGCTCGATGTCTATGACGAAGTCGTCAGGAAGAAAGCCGCCGAAAATCCGCTGTTCAAGGAAATCGTGGAATCGCAGCAGGCGTTTGCCAAGCGCGCGACGCAATGGGAGCAGGACACGGTGGTGAACCGCCGCATGGCCTACAACCATTACTTCGGACCGAACGCGAAGAAGACCTGATTTCGCAAAAACGATGCGCGCGCATCATCCGGGAGGAATCCCGGGTGATGCGAACGCTTATTCCATTCAGGCCATTCCTCGCACCGCACGGCACAAGCGTCCATGACCTCGCAACGTATTCTCTATGCCATCGACGGCATCAGTACATTCACCGGCAAGGCCGCGGCCTGGCTCATCATCGGACTGACGGGGCTGGTCTGCGTCGAGGTCTTCAAGCGATACATCATGAACATGCCGACGGCGTGGATCTTCGACGCCTCGAACATGTTCTACGGCACGCTGTTCATGATCGGCGGTGCCTACACGCTGGCGCAAAACGCCCATGTGCGCGGCGATTTCCTCTACAGCTCGATGAAACCGCGCACGCAGGCCGCGCTCGATCTCATCCTTTACATCGCCTTCTTCCTGCCGGGCATCGGCGCGCTGGCCTATGCGGGCTGGGACTACGCCGCCGATTCATGGCGTATCAACGAGCATTCCAACGTCACGGCGGATGGCCCGCCGGTCTATCATTTCAAGACGGTGATCCCGATCGCCGGCGCGCTGTTGCTGCTTCAGGGCGCGGCCGAGATCATGCGCTGCGTGATTTGTCTGAAGACCGGCGCGTGGCCGAACCGCCTGAAGGACGTCAACGAAATCGACGTGGTCGAGGAGCAACTCGCCAACAGCGAGTATGTCGACGAGGAGTCGCGCAAGATCGCCATCGAAAACGCGCAGGAGATCGAGGAAGCCGCGCGCCAGCGCGGCATGGGCGGGGAGTTGCAGAAATGAGCGATCCCGCACTCGGACTATTGATGCTCGTGCTCATCGTGGTGGTGATCATGATGGGTTTTCCCACGGCGTTCACGCTGATGGGCCTTGGCATGTTCTTCGGCTTCTTTGCTTATTATCAGCCCGGTCAAAGCTGGGCCGACAATCACATCTTCGATCTGATGGTGCAGCGCGCCTATGGCGCGATGACCAACGACGTTCTGATCTCCATCCCGCTGTTCGTGCTGATGGGCTATGTGATGGAACGCGGGGCGCTGGTCGACAAGATGTTCTATTCGATTCAGCTCGCGTTTCGCCGCGTGCCGGCCTCGCTCGCCGTGGCGACGCTGATCGTTTGCACCTTCTGGGGCATCGCGTCGGGGCTGGTCGGCGCGGTGGTCGTGCTGATGGGCGTCATCGCGTTCAACCCGATGCTGAAAGCGGGCTACGACGTCAAGCTCGCGTCCGGCGTCATCACCGCCGGCGGCACGCTCGGCATACTGATTCCCCCTTCGGTCATGATCATCGTCTATGCGGCGGTTGCCGGACAGTCGGTGGTCAAGCTCTATGCCGCGGCGATGTTTCCCGGCTTTTTCCTCGCCTTCCTGTATCTGGTCTACATCATCGGCTGGGCGCTGATCGATCCGAAGATCGCGCCGAAATTGCCCGAGAAGGATTTGCAGGTGCCGATCCGCCCGTGGATCAGCGAACTTCAGGGCGCCTATTCGCAGCGGCTGCTGCCGGCCTTGGTCGGGGCGCTGCTGGCTCCCCGGAAAGCGCTCGGCATCACCGCCGATGGCGTGCGCGTGACCTATGCCATGCTGCTCAAGAATCTCGGCTATGCGCTGGTGCCGCTGACCCTGACGGCGGCAACGCTATGGGGTGCATGGTGGTACGTGGTGATCCATCAGCAGGCGGACGTGGTGGTCGCGCCGAAGGCCAGCATCACGGAACGCGTGGCCACGCCATCGCAAAGTGCCGAGCCTGCCGAAGAACTTCAGGAGCTTGGCAGCGGCGCGTCCGCGAAAGACCAGGCCAGCGAACCCGAAGAACTCCAGCAAATGGGCAGCGCGGAGCTGCGCGATTCTCGAACGATCGCGCCAGCCGATTCCGGACCGCCGCCGGAATTCTTCACCTGGTTCTGGGGCATTACCGGTGTCATGGCGGCATGGCTGCTCTATTATTATTGGAAGATGCGGGCCGAACAGTTCGAGGTGCTTCGCCTGCTCACATCGTCGGTGATGCCGCTCGGCATTCTCACCGCGGTGGTTCTGGCGGTGATCCTGCTCGGCATCACGACGGCGACGGAATCCGCGGCGGTCGGCGCGGCCGGTGCGTTCGTGCTGGCCATTCAGGCCCGCACGCTGGACTGGAAGCGCACCAAGGAAGCGGTGTTCCTCACCGCGAAAACCACCTCCATGGTGTGCTGGCTGTTCGTCGGCTCGGCATTGTTCTCGGCCGTGTTCGCGATCCTCGGCGGACAGGCGCTTCTGGAAAGCTGGGTGTTATCGCTCAATTTGACGCCGATCCAGTTCATGATCCTCTCGCAGGCGATCATCTTCGTGCTCGGCTGGCCGCTGGAATGGACCGAGATCATCGTGATCTTCGTGCCGATTTTCCTGCCGATGCTGAAACATTTCGGCATCGATCCGATCCTGTGGGGCACGCTGGTGTTCGTGAACTTGCAGGCGGCGTTCCTGTCGCCGCCGGTGGCGATGTCGGCCTTCTATCTGAAGGGCGTCGCGCCCAAGCATGTCACGCTCAACCAGATTTTCTCCGGCATGATGCCCTATATGCTGATCGTCATCGTCTGCATGGTGCTGATGTATCTGTGGCCGGGCATGACGCTGTGGCTGCCGAACTATCTGTATGGCAACTGAGTTTGCCGATCCCTGAAAATAAAAAAGCCCGGCAGCGATGCCGGGCTTTTTTACGAAATTGCTAAGACGAAAAAGCTCTAGCCGTTATTGGCCCTCAGCTTCAGCCAGGTGGTGTGAACATTTTCCTTCACCTGTCCCCATTCAGTGGCCGCCACATCCCAGTTGACGATCTGGCGTGATGTGCTGGCGGTTGCACCATTGGCAACGGTGGAAGTCGCCATCGAATCATGCAGATACACGACCCCGATGGTCAAAAGGCAGCCCAAAATCATTCCCAGAAATTCCCGCATCGCCCTAATCCCTTGTCGGTTCAACTGGCGAAATAACCGGTGAATGGCGCGATGGTTCCTGCCGGTCGTGGCCGGTATTGGGGCCTGTGTCATTCAGCCTTCAAATTCAGCGGTCAAAAGGAGGCACGTGGTTCATAAGGGGCGTTCACAATGACCGATATGGCAATCAACCAAAACAGCGACGGGGGTATTATTGAACCCGCGTCGCGACCTAATCTCGACAAGGGCTTCAATCCTCTGACGATGTTGCTCTTTTTCGGCGTTCTCGCCGCCGGGCTTTTATTCGTCGCTTATAGCATTTACACGGACATCAGCGCGTCCGGCACGAAAGTGACCTCGTACGCTCCATTCTTGCTTCTTATCGTTGCGCTTTTTATCGCGCTCGGCTTCGAATTCGTCAACGGCTTCCACGATACCGCCAACGCGGTCGCCACCGTCATCTACACCCGCGCGCTGCCGGCGGAATTCGCCGTTGTCTGGTCGGGCTTCTTCAATTTCCTCGGCGTGCTCTTGTCCTCCGGCGCGGTGGCGTTTGGCATCGTCTCCCTGTTGCCGGTCGAATTGATCCTTCAAGTCGGAAGCAGCGCAGGTTTTGCCATGGTGTTCGCGCTGTTGATCGCAGCGATCATCTGGAACCTCAGCACCTGGTCTTTCGGCCTGCCGGCGTCCTCGTCGCACACCCTGATCGGTTCGATCATCGGCGTCGGCATCGCCAACGCGTTGATGCGTGGCCGCGACGGCACGTCGGGTGTTGACTGGTCGCAAGCCGCCGGAATTGGCAAGGCGCTCCTGCTGTCGCCGCTGTTCGGTTTCGCCCTCGCTGCAGTGCTGCTCTTTGCGCTGAAGACGGCGTTGCTGCGTGCAACACCGGCCCTGTTTGCAGAACCCAAGGGCGACCAGCCGCCCCCGCTCTGGATCCGCAGCATCCTGATTCTCACGTGCACGCTTGTCAGCTTCTTTCATGGCTCGAACGACGGTCAGAAGGGCATGGGCCTTATCATGCTGATCCTGATTGGCACCGTGCCGACCGCCTATGCGCTGAACCGTGCCTTGCCCGAATCGCAGGTCGCGCAGTTCCAGCAACTGTCGAGCGATGCCTCGGCGATCATTTCAGCAAAAGGCTCCGGCCATAGCATCATCGGTGATCCACGTCCGGCTGTAACCCAGTTCGTCGCCAGCCGTGAAATCACCGAAGGTACTTATCCATCACTGGCCGTGCTTGTTAAGGATGTCGGTCAGCAGGTCGCTCAGTTCGGATCGATCGCAAAGATGCCTGCCGAGCAGGTCGGTAACACCCGCAACGACATGTACCTGATTTCGGAAGCTCTCCGCTTTCTGATGAAGGACAAGGAAAACGACCTCAGCACGGACGAGGTCGCTACTCTCACCGCCTATAAAGCCGGTCTCGACAACGCGACGAAATTTATCCCGATCTGGGTGAAGATCGCCGTGGCGCTGGCTCTTGGTCTCGGCACCATGATCGGCTGGAAGCGCATCGTTGTGACGGTCGGCGAAAAGATCGGCAAGACCCACCTGACGTATGCGCAGGGTGCTGCTGCGGAAATCACCGCGGCAGCGACGATCGCGGCAGCGGACGGCTACGGTCTTCCGGTCTCGACCACGCATGTCCTCTCGTCCGGTATTGCCGGCACCATGGCGGCGAACGGGTCCGGGCTGCAATGGTCGACAATCCGAAACATTGTGCTCGCCTGGGTTCTGACCCTTCCGGCCGCAATGATGCTGTCGGGTTTCCTGTACTTCATCTTCGCGCACCTGTTCTGAGACAATCAAAAGCCGCCGCATCAAGCGGCGGCTTTTACCACGCATAAGAAAACCCGCGCCATTGGCGCGGGTTTTTGTTTGCGCCTCATCCTCAGGAGCGGCCACGTCGCCAAGTTTACGCAGGCCACGCCTGCTATGGCCGCCTCTCGAAGAATGAGGAATTTACACCACATCGCCTCCTCACCATGAGGACTGTGACGGCTCAGTAATCGCGCTCGCGATGCACGTCATGCACCACGATGCCCGTGCCCTGATCCGGCATCGCCAGCCATTCGCGGCGCCTCAGCGTGCGGGTGGTGTCTTCGTGGCCGCTCAGCCAATGCTCGCGCATCGACGTCGCCGAGAATTCATGATCCTTCGAATCGCCCTCATACGCCTTCTGCTGATAGATCATTTGCAGAATGGTGAGCTGGGGAAGGTGGGCGAGATTCTCGATCATCACCCGCTCATGATTGCTGAGCTGATCCTCGGGAATCTTGAGCAGGGCCTTGTAGTAGTCCGTCTTGAGGTTGGTCAGCTTCCTGTGCACGTCGGTGTTGTAGCGTGTGCGTGAGGAATAGACGATGTCCTTGTGACGGGCCATCACCTCCTGGATGTCACGCGGAAGCGTGCCGCGCGCACTGAACAGGTCGATCTGGAACACCAGTGAGTTTTTCCTGTCATCCTGATCGAGCAAATGTTGCAGCGGCGTGTTTGAGACGATGCCGCCATCCCAGAAATGATCGGTGCCGATCTTGACCATCGGCAAGGCGGGCGGCAGCGCGCCGCTGGCCATGACATGTTCGGGGGTGATGACTTCCTTCTTGTTGTCGAAGTAGAGGAAATTGCCGGTCAGCACGTTGACTGCGCCGACCGCGAAATGCATTTCGCGCGAATTGATGCGGTCGAAGTCGACCAGCTCCAGCAGCGTTTCGCGCAGCGGCGTGGTGTCGTAATAGCTGGTCGCGGTCTTCGCGCCGGCCGGGCTAAGCCAGGGGTTCATGTCGTGGGGCTTGAAAAAGCCCGGCTGCCCGAGCGTGGTTGTCATGAACGAACTCGTCAGGTTGCGCGCCTTGCGGTAGATGTCGCCGTCCGGTGTGTAGTGCCAGACCTTGCGCGCGGTGATGCGCTCCCAGAAGGTGCGCAGCCGTTCGAGACGCTTCTCCGGCGGATTGCCGGCGATGATCGAGGAGTTGATCGCGCCGATCGACACGCCGCAGACCCAGTCGGGCTCCATGCCCTCTTCATGCAACGCCTGATAGACGCCCGCCTGATAGGCGCCGAGCGCGCCGCCCCCTTGCAAGACCAGCGCGACACGGTCGCAGCGATCCGGCCGCCAGCCGTGTGCATGCGATGTTTCGGAATTCGGCGTTCGCGCGTCCATGATGGTCACCCACAGATTTAAAATGAATTGCGGGCGCAGATTTCAGACGAGCGGTGACGCTGTTGTGACAGCGCGCGCTCATCGTCGCACGATGCTTTTTATTTCTCTAAAAATTCCGAGGGCCGCACACGTCTGTCATTTTCATGAAACATCTGTGTCAAGGACCCCGGCTAGCTGTGGTGCAGCATCTTCGGCACCCAATGCTGAACAGGGCTCGAACAAAGGAAAGGCACTTTCGATGCGCAAGGCAGATGTCCTCAAGCTTCCGTCGATGCCGGCCGCCGGCCCGAGCTATCCGGCGGGCCCGTATCGTTTCGTCAATCGCGAGTTTCTGGTCATTACCTATGAGACCGATCCCGATCTGATCCGCGCCGGTTTGCCCGAGCCGCTGGAGCCGATCGACAATCCCATCGTGCATTACGAATGGATCAAGATGCCGGACTCGTCCGGCTTTGGCAGCTACACCGAGTCCGGCCTTGTGATCCCCGCGCGCCTGAACGGCGAAGAGGTCAATTTCGTCTCGCAGATGTATCTGGACGACGATCCGCCGATTGCGGCTGGCCGCGAGATCTGGGGCTTTCCGAAGAAATACGCCCATCCGAAACTTGAAGTGGTCAAGGACACCCTGACCGGCACGCTGGAATATGCCGGCCAGTTCGTCGCCATGGGCACCATGGGTTACAAGCACGAAGCGCAGGCCGGCAGCGGCGAAGCCACGCTGGCCGCGTTGCAGAAAACCCAGATCAATCTGAAGCTGATCCCAGGCGTCGATGGCCGCGCCGAAGTCGCCCAGCTTGTCGCGATCAACCTCACCGATATCACGGTGAAGGGATCGTGGTTCGGCCCGGCGCGGCTGCATCTCGTCCCCCACGTCAATGCGCCTGTCGCCGACTTCCCGGTGCGGCGCGTGATCGGAGCGAAGCATTTCGTGGCCGACCTCACGCTGCCCTACGGCCGCGTTGTCTATGACTATAACAAGCAGAGTGACGATCTGGCGGAAGCGGCGGAGTAATCCGCCGCTGCGGTCGTCAGTGACATGCGGCTGTAACAAAAGTGTCGTCTATTCGCCGGCGATGGGGAGCCCCGAAACCAAATCCGGGGCATGTTGTGAGTTGGCTGGGGCAAAGCCGTGCAAACAGATACTTTGAGGTCATCGGATGCGGCCGGGATTGCCGATTCGGCGATTCCGATTCCCGGATTGATCTGGGCGTTCCGCATCCATGACGATGGCAGCTCCGAGCCCCTCGACGTCGATAAGCCGGTCGATCTGCGCCATGACGGGCTGCTGTGGCTGCATTTCAACCTGGCGGACGTCCGGGCGCTGCAATGGCTGATGGCGGCTGATTTTGAGTTGCCTCCTGCGGCGAAAGCGCTGCTGCTGTCGCAGGATAATTTCCAGCAGATCCACGCGGCGGAACATAGCGTTTACGGCGTGATCGCCGATCTGGTGCGTGCGATCGACCGGCCGACAGAGGAAACCGGTTTTCTGCGTTTCATCATGACCGAGCGGCTGCTCGTCAGCGGGCGCATCCATGCGTTGTGCTCGGTGGATGCGACGCGGCGGGTGCTCGAGGGCGGCCAACGCATCAACAGCGCGGCGGGATTGCTCGAAACCATCGTGGAATATGTTGCCGAGACCATGGAGCGCATCGCGGACACGATCGAGGAAGAACTCGATACGCTGGAAGAGCGCGTGCTGTCGGAAGATACCGTGGATTTGCGCAAGGATCTCGGCAAGCTGCGGCGCACCTGCGTGCGGCTGCATCGGCAATTGTCGGGGCTGCGGTTCACGTTTCACCGGCTTGAACAGCAGGATTCGGAGGCGCTCAAGCCCGCTTTGCGGCTTCGCGCCGGCAAGCTGGCCCAGCGTCTCGACGGACTGGACCATGCGGTTGTCGAAATGCGCGAGCGCAGCCGCCTGCTTCAGGAAGAACTGCAACTGAAAATCGAGGAGCAGAGCAACAAAAGCCTGCATCTGCTCTCCGTGCTGACGGCGCTTCTGCTGCCGCCGACGCTTGTCACCGGCATTTTCGGCATGAACACCAAGGGACTGCCGCTGACCGATGTGGAGGAGGGATTTCTGGTGGCGTCCGTCCTGATCATCGCATCGTCAGCGCTCGCTTATTTCATCATGAAGCGTCTCGGGATCGTCAGATAATCCGGGGCCATCGTGCGACATCAATTGTTCAAGCTGCTGGCCGCCGTGACCTTCAGCGTCCTGTTTATGGGCGCGGCCTCGCCGATTTTCGCCGGCGATGGCAAGACGACCGATGCGCCTAAAATCAAAAATCTGCGGGATCTTCTCGCCGACTGGGGCGTGACGTTTTCGGCCACCTACATCGCCGAGACCTTCGGCAATCCCACCGGCGGCATGCGGCAGGGAGCGATCTTCACCGGCCGTCTTGATTTCGGCATGGACGCCGATCTTGAAAAGATCATGGGTTGGCGAGGCGCGAAATTCCACGCCAACATGTACCAGATCAACGGCCAGGGCCTGTCGCGTGACTATATCGGCAATCTGATGCTGGTGAGCGGCGTCGAGGCGCTGCCCGCAACACGGCTTTACGAGATGTGGATCGAGCAGTCGCTGTTCGACGGAAAATTGCTGGTGAAAGTGGGGCAGCAGGCCTCCGACATCGAGTTCATCGACAGCAAATACGACGACCTCTTTACCAACTCCGCGCTCGGGTGGCCGGGCATCACCGGCATCAATCTGCTCTCCGGCGGTCCGTCGCCGCCGTTGGCGGTGCCGGGCGTGCGGGTGAAGGCGCAGATTACCGACAACATCACCGCCTATGCCGCGATTTTCGATGGAGACGCCGCGCCGCCGGATTCCCCGCTCGATCCGCAGCTTGCGAACGCAACAGGGCTGTTGTTTCGTGTCAGAGATCCGCCGTGGATCATCGGACAGCTCAAATACGCCTTCAACATCGGTCAGTCACAACTGCCGGCGACCATCACCGGCGGCGCATGGAAGCATCTCGACGACTTCTACGATCAGAGATTCGCGTCCGGCGGGACGCTGCTCGCTGATCCGAACGGTCCCGGCGACCCGCAAAAGCTGCGCGGCAATCAGGGAATTTTCGGCGTTTACGAACAGATGCTCGCGAAAGCCTCGCCGGGATCGGACAAAGGTCTCGCTTTTTTCGTGCGCTCGTCGATCAGCCCGTCCGACCGAAATCTCATCAGTCTCTATGTTGACGGCGGGTTTCTATTGACGGGCTTCAGCGATGCGCGGCCGGATGATCGGATCGGCATTGCCATGACATACGCGAGGATTTCAAATGCCGCGCGGCAGGCCGATCGCGACGTGTTTGCGATCACGGGCGTGCCTGTTCCGGTGCGTGACTACGAGGCGGTGTTTGAGGCGACTTATGGCGCTCAGGTTCAGCCCAATTGGCTTGTCCAGCCGGTTTTCCAATATGTGTTCCATCCCGGCGGCGGCGTCGCCGATCCGCTCGATCCAACCCAAACGCATCGCATCAAGGATGCTGCTGTCTTCGGCTTCCGCAGCACGATCACGTATTAGGTTCGTTTGCGGAACGGCGTTGGGAAGGCCTTAAGCGGACCGCGGTAAAAGCGCCGCCGCTGCGAAACCGTCCCACCAATCGGTCACGCAGGCCTCGCTGCATTCAAGTGTGACACCGAGGCCGCCGGAAAACTCCATCCAATCGTCCAGGCTGGCTTCCGGCACGGCGATCAAAACCGGAACGCCCGCGCTGAGGGCCTGATCGATCAGAAACAGCAGACCCTTTCCCTCTTTTTCGAGTTTGCCGAAACGGTTGATGATGAGGATATCCGCGCCGTCTTGCGTGAGCGATTGGGAGATCGACGCGCCGGCGAAAAGCAACTGATTGACGTCGAGCTTGCAGCCCTGTGCGCAGGAGCCGAGATCCTGAAAAATCTGCACGTCGTCTCCGGTGTGCAACAGGGTGACGAACAGTTCGCGCGTGGCCGGCCCGCTGCAATGGCCCCTTTGGATCAGCCCGAGCGCGCGATGCCCCCGGCTCATCACAAGCGCCGCGAATTCGCTGAGGATCTCATCGGGCTGCTGGTCATCCGAAAACACCAGCGCCGCCATGGCATGGACCACATCCGGACTGGCAGCCGGCTGTGACTTGCCCCGGCGCTCACTCAGTTCCAGAACATCCCCGGAGACGCGTTCCGATGCGATGGGGTTGCTATCCATCAGATTGTCCATCGGAACACACTATCAAATTTCATCGGGCCGTAAAATAGGGCCTCCGGTTCAGAAGCTTGCCCGGTGGCGCGCCGATTCGGGTTCTGCTATGGGTTCAAATGCTTGCGCCCGTAAGCGCAATGGTCCCGTAGCTCAGCCGGATAGAGCGAGCGTTTCCTAAACGCTAGGTCGGATGTTCGAGTCATCCCGGGATCGCCAATTTCCGGCACGATTCAAGCGTGCCGGAAATGCCGCGGTGTGATGCTGGCGGCCTTAGGGCACGATCCCGAAAAGGGAACGCCGGTTTCCGGACAAGATCATGCCCTTTCAAAGATAACAGCTTAGAATCTGATCCCGCGAAGCTGAATCAGACTTAAGCCGCGCGCACCTCGCGCAGGAACGCTTCGACCTGCATCTTCAGGGTTTCGCCGCCTTCCGACAGCGCGGCGGCGGAAGCAACCACCTGATCGGCGGCAACCCCGGTCTCGCGCGCGGCGTCTCTCACGCCGATGATGTTTTCGGACACATCGCCGGTGCCGCGTGCGGCTTCCGCGACGTTGTGGGAAATCTCTCGCGTGGCCGCGCCCTGTTCCTCGACGGCGGAAGCGATCGCGCTGGCGATCTCGCTCACCTTGCCGATGGTGTAGGTGATGCCGCCGATGGCTTCGACGGAGGACAGCGTCGCGGCCTGGATGGCGGCGACCTGCGCGGCAATTTCCTCGGTTGCCTTCGATGTCTGGCTCGCCAGTGTTTTGACCTCGGAGGCGACAACCGCGAAGCCGCGGCCGGCATCGCCGGCGCGCGCGGCTTCGATGGTGGCGTTCAGCGCGAGCAGATTTGTCTGCGCCGCGATCTCGCTGATGAGCTTGACCACGTCGCCGATCTTTTCGGCGGCTTGCGCCAGGCTGCGGACCTCGGCCGTGCTCTTGGTGGCCTGTCCCACGGCTTGGCCGGCGACTTTCGCCGATTCATTGACCTGCTGGGCGATCTCGCTGATCGAGGCATTCAGTTCCTCGATCGCCGCGGCCACGGCTTGCGAATTGCGCGAGGCTTACTCCGAGGCTGCGGCGACGACCGTGGTCTGCTGGCTCGCCTGTTCGGCGGTCGAGGCCATCGTCACCGCCGTGCTGCGAAGTTCGCTCGCCGCCGCGCCGACAGCATTGACGACGCCGCCGACGCTTTCCTCGAACCGGGCCGCGAGGGCGTGCACGGTGGAGCGGCGTTCGTTCTCGGACATCTGTCTTTGTTGTTCCTGCGCGGCGCGCAATTGCCCGGTTTCGATCAGGCCGTTCTTGAAGACTTCAACCGCGGCGGCCATCGAGCCGATTTCGTCCAAACGCTCCGCGCCCGGAACGGGAGTGTCATGCTTGCCGGACGCGATGGTCCGCATCGCCTGTTCCAGCGCGCGGATCGGCCAAGCGAGGCTGCGGCCCAGCCAGATCGCGATCATGCCGGACAGGATCACGGCGGCCACGGCACCGAGCGTCAGCCACCATCCCGACTGCTGTTTCAGCGCGGCATAGGCGGAGGCGTCGCGCTGGATCTGCACAACGGCGATGGGCTCTCCTGAAAAGCTCTTGATCGAACCGAGCGTGCCGGCGATCGGGTGCTCGCCCGTCTGATCCTGTGAGATGATGGTCTCGCCGCTCATCGCGCGCCTGACGGCGTCGACGGACGGCGTGTTGCCGGGAGCCGTCGTGGCCAGCGTCTTCACGGCGTCGCCGCTGAGCTGGTGAATGGCGATATCGACGCCGAAACGCGATTTCATCAGCTTGACGAAGGTCTCGCCGAACGGTGCGCCGACATCGACATTGCCGATCACGTTGTCGCCGTCGAGAATCGGAGCCGAGCCGAAAATGTTGAGAACCTCACGTCCGGCTTCCACGCCGCCGACCGGCTTTTTGGTCGTCATCGCCTGCACCACCAGTTTGCGGCGGGTGGAAACGTCGTCGCCAAAGACCTTCGGCGCATGAGCGCGGACAAAGGTCACGGCCGGAGGAATCTGAATGGTGAGAAGCTCAAGGCCCATCGGGGCGATGGGCTTCAGCGCGGCCTGCATCAGTTCGAGTGCGGCGGGGCGGTCGGCATCGCGCACGGCAGCCTTGAGCTGCGGCATCGCGGCCATCACGTTCGCGATCGCCAGTGTGGCGCGGGTTTCGTCTTCCATGGCGGCGACGAAGTTCGCATAATCGGCCTGCAATTCGCGCTGAAGCGCAGTGTCGATCGTGGCCTGCTGCCGCCACATGCCAAAGCCGGCGAGAACCGCACATAGGCCGGCGGCCACAAGCGAGATCGCCACCATGATTCGGATGGAGATAGATCTGAACTGAAACATTCTATTTCGGCCCCAATACGTGACGGCGCTTCTGGTCGCTCGTGTGAATTCTGTTATAAAACTTGCATCAATAAGCCCTTAACGACGCGCCTGTTTGTCAGTTGGTCTTTGCCAGCTCCGATCCTGAAACGGCATATTGGTCCCGGCGGGCACACGGCAAATGGCTTGCGTCCGGCGGTCTTGCGAAAGGCTGTATTCTGATAGGATGCTACGGCCCGCTCACTCACCGCTGCTGCCATGCAGCAGGACCGGCATATCCGGGCCTGTCGTCACAATGAAATGCTTTGGCTTCATTAAAGGTTGCCAATTGCGCGGCCCCGCCCGACCCTCCCCATTACCGTCTCCAGCCGACGTGCCACGAGGTCCTCATGCAGACGCTGCTGCTTCCTTTCACTCCCCGTTTTATCATCCTCACCCTCTGCATTGTCATCACCGCGGTTCTCGTCGCGCTCGGTCTGAATGATCGCGGCCTGTTTCCGCTCCTGTGGATTCCGATCGTGCCGTTCGCCGCACTGACTTTCCTTGGCATCAGCGACATTCTTCAGACCAATCACGCGATCCTGCGCAATTATCCGATCGCGGCGCATCTGCGCTTTCTGCTGGAAGAAATCCGCCCCGAGATGCGGCAGTATTTTTTCGAGAGCGAGAAGGACGGCAAGCCGTTCAGCCGCGACAAGCGCGCGGTGGTCTATCAGCGTGCCAAGATGGTGCTCGACAAGCGTCCGTTCGGCACGCAGGAAGAGGTTTACGGCGACGGCTTTGAATGGATGCATCATTCGGTGGCGCCGAAGCCGAAGGCCGACGAGCATTTCCGCATCACCATCGGCGGGCCGGAATGCGCAAAGCCATACTCGGCTTCGGTCTTCAACATCTCTGCGATGAGTTTCGGTGCGCTCAGTCCCAATGCTATCCGCGCGTTGAATGCCGGCGCCAAGCTCGGCAATTTCGCGCACGATACCGGCGAGGGCGGCGTCAGTCCCTACCACGTTGAGAATGGCGGCGATCTGATCTGGGAGGTGGGGTCCGGCTATTTCGGCTGCCGCAATCCGGACGGCACGTTCAATCCGGACAAATTCACCGAGGTCGCAAGCGGCGACCAGATCAAGATGGTGGAGCTGAAAATCAGCCAGGGCGCCAAGCCCGGCCATGGCGGGGTGCTGCCGGCGGCGAAGGTGTCGGAAGAAATTTCACGCATCCGCGGCGTCGCGATGAACGAGGACTGCATTTCGCCCGCGTTTCATCGCGCATTCTCGACGCCGATCGGGATGATGCAGTTCATCGGCGAGATGCGCCGCCTGTCCGGCGGCAAACCGGCCGGGTTCAAGCTGTGCATCGGCCATCGCTGGGAATTTCTGGCGATCTGCAAGGCGATGCTGGAAACGGGCATCTATCCCGATTTCATCGTGGTCGACGGCAAGGAGGGCGGCACCGGCGCCGCGCCCGTGGAGTTCATGGACCATCTCGGCATGCCGATGCGCGAGGGCGTCAATTTCGTGCACAATGCGCTGGTCGGCATCGGCGTGCGCGAGCGTATCCGCATCGGCGCATCGGGAAAGATCGTCAGCGCGTTCGACATGGCGCGCGCGATTGCGCTCGGTGCGGACTGGTGCAATTCGGGGCGCGGCTTCATGTTCGCGCTCGGTTGCATCCAGTCGCTCAGCTGCCACACCGATCGCTGCCCGACCGGCGTGACCACGCAGGACCCGACGCGCAGCCGCGCGCTGGTGGTGGGCGACAAGCAGGAGCGGGTTTACAACTATCATCGTGCCACGCTTCATGCGCTGGCCGAATTGATCGCGGCGGCGGGATTGACGCATCCGCAGGACATCCGCCCCATTCATTTTTCGCACCGTATCACCGGCACCGAGGTGCTGTCCTTCGCCCGGCTTTATCCCGGCCTGCGTTCGGGCGAATTGCTCGAGGGGACGGACAATCCGCGCTTCAAGGAAGCCTGGGCGCTGGCGCAGGCCGATACGTTCGCGGCGAAGATGTAGAGTACGAATCTGTAAGACCTGGCAAGGTGTCATGCGCGGGCTTGACCCGCGCATCGATCATAGAATCTTTTTTGAAAGATGGATTGCGGGTCAGGCCCGGCAATGGCGAAACGAAACAAACTCGATGCCTGATTAAAACTCTCCGCGCAATCGCCCGGAAAAAATCGACGCCGGACCGCGGTCGGCGTTGTAGGCCGGATTGCGGACATACTGGTAATCGGCCGTCACCGTGAGCTGCTTGCTCAGGGCGATCGCGTAATAGGTCTCCAGAATTTTTTCTTCGCGATAATTGAGGCGCCCGTCTCCGATCAGCACGCCAAGTCCTCCGGCGGCGATGAAGTCGCGATGGTCGCGCGACAGCGCATTGACCGCGCCGCCGATGCCGACCACATCGTCGGGCCGCCCCCACGAGGTGCCCTTGATCGAGGCGCCGCCCGAGAGCGAGGCATCGATATCGGTGAAGGCCATGATCTCGGTCTTGCCGTCGTTCCAGCTCCAGCGTCCGAACAGGCCGATGTCGTTCGTCACCGCCTGTTCGAGATTGACGACGTAGCCGTATTTGATGCGGCCCTTGCGGGTCTGCGCGATGTCGAGGTCGAGTGCGGGATCGTTGAGGGTCTCGCGATAGCTGCCGGACAAAGCGCTGTTGATCCAGCCGATGGTGCGCAGTTTGCCGGGCTGGCCGAACAGCATGTAACGCTGCTCCAGTTCGGCGACGTATTCGCCGCGCGAAAAGACCTTCATGTCGAAATTGTTGGAATTGGACTCGGCATCCATCAGGAAGTAGCCGAGCCGCAGCGCCCAGTTCTTCTGGTTCAGCTCCGCCGTGGCGCCGTAGGTCAGGCCGACCTTGTCGGCGGAATAGTCGAACGCACCGGGCGCCCAGATCGCCCAGTTCATGAAGTCCTTGCGCGGATCTTTCGCATACGCATTGCCGTCGAACACATCGAGCACCGCGAACTTGCCGGCCTGCAATGTCAGACGCGACACGTCGGCCTTGCCGCTGAGCTGGTTCGGGCCGCCTTCCAGCGTTTCCTCCTCGCCGCCGAAGCCGAAGGTCTGGCGCAGATAAACCCGCGACGGATTGAAGCGCGGATAGGGGAAGTTAGATTTCTGCGCTTCGCCACTGGAAAATCCGCCGAGTCCCACCGTGTCGTTGAGGCCGAAGCCCTGCAGCAATTCGGGATTGAAGTAGAATTCGCCGCCGTCCCACAGCCGCGCGTTGATGTAGAGGCTGTTGCTCCACGTCGCCTTGTACTGCGCGTTCGGCGTGAGGCTGTTGGGACCGCTATAGGGCGCGTTGAAAGCGGGATAACCCTGCCCGAGATACGTGCTCTGGCCCCAGATTTCCCAGCTACCCGGCCCGCTATCGGGCCGCGGGGCGGTGCTGGCAACGCTCAGGCCGGGAACGTCGATCTTGCGGTTGAGCCCGATTCGCAGCGTCTGGAAATCCAGCGCCGAGTTGACGCGCGTGCCGGAGCCGAGCCCGACATTCGCCGTGCCGTAATCGCTGTAGAGATATTCGAGCCGTGCAGTCCATTGCGGCGCGATAGCGATCTCGATGCCCGCGCCCGCAGCCCAGCCGGTGCGCTGATGCAGCGTTTTGTCTTCACCGCCGCCAAGCGGTGTCGTGAGAAACCGCTCGCCGGCAAAAGCAAAGCCTCCCGTCGCGTAGATCATCCAGGTCGGTGCGGCGAAACCGATCCGGCCGCGCACCGTGCCGGCATAATCGAGTTGGTGCGAAAGCGCGGTGTTCGGCGTCGTGACGGAAGCTGCGATGTTGCTGCCTTCGAGATAATCCAGAAACGTCGCATCCGCTTCGATGCCGAGCAGCAGGCGCGAGGGGAGAACCATGTTGTATCCGGCCTGGATACCGCCGATGGCGCCACCGTAATTGTTACGCACGGAGGTTGCGGCGGGATCGAACAAGGTCGCGTTCGAGCGGCCGGTGCCGTAACCGGTATGTGCACCGATATAGGCGCCTGACCAATCGTATGGCTGAAAAAGCCCCGGTGCCTTCACCGGAAAATCGGCGGCAAACCCGATGCCGTTGGCCGTGCTCAGCAGCAACAGGCTCGCGAGAGGGGTGCGGAGAATCGCGCTCATGGCAACAGCTTTGCCATGGTGCTTGCAACGAAGCCACCGCGCCGACATGCGCTGCGCGATGTCGTCCAGTTGTCATGATCCGCAATTATCAGCCGATATCTCACACCAGCACTCAGCATTTGTTGCGAATGATTGTCAACTATTTTTGCGAATCATTTGCAACTAATGTGAGGCTGTGACCTCAGGTTTGATTGAAGGACGCAGAAAGTGGCCCGCCCGGGGGGACAATCCGGACGGGCCTGCGCCACAGGCGTGGATGAGGCGCCATTGGGCGCAAAGCTGTGACGGATCAGTAAGCGCAGCTACGGACGCGGCCAATGTAATTGCCGTAGGCGTCGAACTGACGGACCCAGCCGCAGCGGCGAGGGCCGTAATC
>DASWQB010000129.1:0-3420 GCA_036398335.1 Afipia sp.
ATCCGCACAACGCGGGTCGACAGACAAGGTGCAAAGCCAATACATCTGATCAATGGAACGTCGCCCCTGCATTTTGACCGTTTTCGGTCGCTCCGATGACCTCAATGAAAGCTTCGCCGGTCGTTACAAGTCGGTTCGGCAGCGCGAGCGAAAAGAGCGACCGATGGACGAATGGCGCGATTTCGCGCCATTCGTCCAAACTCGTCAGTGACTCTCGTTGAGGATATCGAATGCCTGTTCGAACCGGCCCTCGGCTTCGGCGTCCCGCAGAAAGGATACGAGCTTGACCTTTATTTCCGGCGGCGTCGGATGACGCTGGAATTCAGCCATCGTCTCGGCGATGAAGGGCTCGAGCGGCATGGCATTGGGATCTTCCGCATGCCCCGGGAACAAGTTGGTCTGCACCGAGGGAGGGATCAGTTCGAGCACTTCGACACTGGTGTTCTGCAACAGGCGCCGCAGCGACATCGTGTAGATATGGATCGCGGCCTTCGTCGCGTTGTAGGTCGGCGTGACAGCGAGCGGCACAAACGCCAAACCCGACGAGATATTGATGATAGTGGCCTGCGGCTGCCGACGCAGATGCGGCAGGAGCGCCGCGATCAGCCGGATGGGTCCGAGCAGATTGGTGGTCACGGTTGCCTCGGCGATTGCGAGGTCGATCGGATTATCGCCGTTCGGTTCGACCTTCATGATGCCGGCATTGTTGAGCAGCACGTTAAGATCGGGATGCTCGGCGGTCACCCGGGCCGCGAAGTCGGTGATTGATGACGGACTATCGACATCCAGAACGTACCCGGTGATGCCGGGGTTTGCCGCGACGACTTCGTCGATGGATGCTTGGCGGCGGGCGGCGATGATGATCTTGTTGCCGAGCTTCTGGAATTCCTGAGCCAGACGCAAGCCAATGCCAGACGTTCCGCCCGTGATGAGGATCTTGTTACCGGTAGGTTTCATTGTCTTCTCCTATGGATTGGTCGAAGGAATGTTAATTGGTCTTTGGACTGCGGGCGATATCCCCCGCCCGCAGTCGGGGCGGCGGCTCAAGATGCGTCCCTTGGCTTCAGCAGTTCGGACAGGCCGACGCGGTGGAGCATCTCGGCGCGCAGGCGATCGAGCACAGTAAAGCCGACGTTGGCGCCGTCTTCAGCTGGGTCGTAGTGAACGCGAAATGGACGTTTGCCGAATGGCATGGCGACCACATCGACGACCGCGTCTGCCACGCCTGCGGGGTCGGCGTCATCGGGGACGATGGCGGCGAACGCTTGCTGGATCTTCTCGTCGTAGCCGGCATAGGGGCCATTCGCGTATTCGGCGACGCGGGCCTGATCCGCTGGCCGGCCAGAGTGCGCAAAGTGGTTGGTACCCTTGGTGAAAGCACCCGGCACGATGATCGAAGTCTCGATTCCCCACAGCGCCAGTTCACGGGCGTACTGCACTGCCAGCGCGTCCATCGCCGCCTTCGCGGCGAAATAGGGCGAGAGGTAGGGCGGCGTGCCACCGGCCGAGCTCGACGACGAAACCCACACCACGAGGCCTTCTCGGCGAGCGCGCATATGCGGTAACACGGCGCGGTTGACCCGCTGGGTGCCAAGCACGTTGACGTCGTACTGCTCGGCAAATTGCTCGGGCGTGAAGGACTCGGCCGGGCCCCAGACCATGTGACCGGCGTTGTGGACGATCACGTCGATCGTGCCGGCATCGGCGATGATCTTCTCGACCGCGGCATTGGCCGAAGGCTCTGACTGCACGTCGAGCTCGATCGGGCGGATGTCGCTGCCCTTGATCGCCGACATTTCCGCGGCGTTCTTGGCGTTGCGACCGGCGATGTCGCGCATCGAGGCGTAGACGGTGTGGCCTGCGCGCGCGAGCGCTTCGGCTGTCAGGCGGCCGAAGCCGCTGGAGGCGCCGGTGATGAGGACGATCTTCTTGCTCATAGTAGTTTCCTTTCGATTTTGAATGTGTTGACGACAGGGTGAGGGAATCGCTGGCGATGCTTCAGACCATGCCGCCATTGGCGCGCAGGACCTGACCGTTGACCCAGCCGCCGTCGGGACCGGCGAGGAAGGCGACCACGTTGGCGATGTCTTCGGGCGTACCGAGACGCTCCAGCGGGTTCATCTTCGACATGCGCTCGATCAGCTCGACCGACTTGCCGTCGAGGAACAGGGCGGTCGCGGTTGGTCCCGGTGCCACGGCGTTGACGGTGATGTTACGGCCGCGCAGCTCCTTTGACATGACGCCGGTCAGCAGCTCAATCGCTGCCTTGGTGGCAGCGTAGACGCCGTAGGTCTCAAGTTTAAGACCGACCACGCTGGTCGAGAAGTTGATGATTCGGCCTCCGTTGCGAAGGCGCTTGGCAGCCTCGCGCATCGTGTAGAGACTGCCCTTCAGGTTGATGGCGATCTGGTTGTCGATCAGCGCATCGTCGCCCTCGGCGATCTTCGCCAGCTTCATGATGCCGGCATTGTTCACCAGCACATCGACGCCGCCATAGGCCGCCTCCGCCGACTCCCACATGCGTGCAACCGCCTGAGCGTCGCTGACATCTGCCTTCGCGGTCGTTGCGCGCCCGCCGGTCTTCTCGATCTCCGTCGCGAGGGCTTCGGCCTCATTGACGCTGCCGGCGTAGTTGATGACGACCGTGAAGCCGTCGGCCGCCAGCCTGCGGGCGACGGAGGCGCCGATGCCGCGGGATGCGCCGGTGACGAGTGCGACCTTTCCTTTGGTCTGGGTTGTCATGTCCATTCTCCTATTTGGGTCGCCGTCTTGGCGACGGGCTCGATTTGCCACCTAGCAAATCAAAGATAATGAGGGTATTTTTGGCTTCACTATTCAATCAGAGCAAACAATAGGAAGTTCTATGGACCGTCTGGAAGCGATGCGGCTGTTCACGCGGATCGTGGAGCGGCGCAGCTTCACGGAGGCCGCCAACGACCTGGGCGTGCCGCGATCGACGGTGACGTCCGTCATTCAGCAGATGGAGGGCCGGCTCGGTGTGCGACTTCTCCAGCGAACGACCCGCACCGTCAGTCCGACCCTCGATGGAGAGGCGTGGTACCGCAGATGCCTCGCCATTCTTGACGATATCGAAGACGCTGAGGGCGCCTTTCGGGGAGACATCCCGCGCGGCATGCTTCGTGTAGAAGTGCAGGGAACGCTCGCCAGGCATTTCCTCTTGCCAGGCCTCCCCCAATTCTTCGAGCGCTATCCGGATGTCGAAATCGCAATGAGCGAAAGCGATCGCTGGGTCGATGTCGTGCGCGAGGGCGTCGATTGCGTGCTACGCTACGGCGCGCTTCCCGATAGCGATCTGGTGGCGAGAACCGTCGCCACACTCAGGCGGATCACCTGTGCTGCGCCATCCTACCTTGAACGCAACGGCATTCCCTCGCACCCCGACGAAATGAATAGTCATCG
>DASWQB010000130.1:0-3147 GCA_036398335.1 Afipia sp.
CTCAATCCTTTGGCTTCAAATCGCGCTTGCCCTTGTAGCCGCGCTGCGGACGGCGCGGCGGGCCGGAACCATTCGTCTCACTCTCGTTATCCGCTCGCTTCTCGCCGCCGCCGGTGCGCGTGACCAGGACACGCCTGCCCTTGCTGTCGGCGATCAGCGCGTTCTTGCCAAGAGCCTTGGGGCGCTTCTTGGTTTTGGCTGTTACTGCGTCTTCGGATTCTGCAATCTCACGAACCGGCTTGTCGAATTGCGCACCGGACATCGTAGCGATCTTCTCGCCAAGCTGTTCGCGCAACACACGCGACTTGATTTCCTCGACCTGACCTTCCTCGATCTCACCAAGCTGAAAAGGACCATAGGACACGCGGATCAGGCGATTCACCTCGAGGCCGAGATGGGCCATGACGTTACGCACTTCGCGGTTTTTGCCTTCGCGGATCGCGAACACGATCCAGACATTGGCGCCCTGATCGCGTTCCAGCGTCGCGTCGATTGAGCCGTATCTGACGCCATCGACCTCGACGCCCTTTTTCAATTGATCGAGTTGCGCCTGCGTCACCTCGCCATGCGCACGCACACGATAGCGCCGCAACCAGCCGGTGTCCGGCAATTCCAGCGCGCGGGCGAGGCCGCCATCGTTCGTGAGCAGCAGAAGGCCCTCGGTGTTGAAATCAAGACGGCCGACCGAGATCAGGCGCGGCAGACCTTCCGGCAGATTGTCGAACACGGTGGGCCGCCCCTCGGGGTCGTCGTGCGTGGTCATCAAACCGCGCGGCTTGTGATACAAAAACAGCCGTGTGCGCTCCCGCTCGGGCAACGGCTTGCCATCGATGGTGACGACGTCGTTGGCCGTGATGTCGAGCGCGGGCGAGTTGATGACGCGGCCATTGACCGCAACCCGCCCCTGCACGATCCAGTCCTCGGCATCGCGCCGCGAACACAGACCGGCCCTCGCGACGATCTTGGCGATGCGCTCGCCGGCTTTCGTTTTTGCGGGCGCAGCTTCGCGGGGCGCGCGCCTGTCAAAATCGGGCTTACGCTCACGGTAAACTCCACGACCACCGAATGCGGGCCGCTTGGCGAAAACCTTGCTGTCGTCCTCGTTTTCGCGGCGCGGGCGATTGTCGCGATTGCCTGCCTCGCTGCGGGGATGTTCCTGCCAATCGCCACGGCTACGCGGTGCGCGGTCTTCACGCGGCTTGTCGAAGCGCGGCCGCGAGAAACGCTGACGTTCTTCCGAGCCGCGCTCGTCACGAGGCTTGCTAAAACGCGGTTTATCGAAACGATTTTCTCCTGCGCGCGATGGCTCGCGCTTCTGCCAGGGTTTATCGCTGCTACGGTCTTCACCCCGACTGAAATCCTTGCGCGGACCACGATCCGGCGCGCCGCTGCGCGCGGGCCGCTCATCACGGTTGAAACGCGGACGCGGGTTGTCGCTACGTTCGCCGCGTGGAGAATAAGGCCGTTTTTCACCGAATTTCTTGTCTCCGAAACGGCCCGGACCCGCGTTGCGGCTGGGGCGGAATTCGCTGCGCTCACCACGCGGCGCACGGTCCTCGCGCGGTTTGAACGAGCGGCCTTCTCCTCCGCGATCCTCGCGCGGCTTGAATGTGCGTCCCTCGCCGCGCTCGTTACGCGCGCCGAACTCCTTGCGCGGACCGCGCGCGGGACGCTCGTCCCGCTGCGGACGATCGTCGCGGTTAAAACGCGGGCGCGGATTGTCGCTGCGTTCGCCCCGCGGCGTATAAGGCCGCTTTTCGCCGAATTTCTTGTCTCCAAATTTTTTCTCCCCGAACTTACGCTCACCGCGCGCCGCGGCCGGTCGCGACGGGCGATCGTCTCGCGAGCGTCCACCGCCGGCTGGCCCCCCACTACGCCCGCCTACCCCGCCCGCACGGCCCTTGCCGCCGCCTTTATAGCCCTCGCCAGCACCGCGCTCGCGGCGCGGCGGGCGGCCGTTGTTTTTATCGTTGTCGCGGGGCATGAATGGTCTCTCACGGCGTTGGAATGGACGCGAAATCAAGTTGCGCCGTAAAATACGCGCCCTTGTAAATCGGGCACAATCTCGCGCAAAACAGGTTTTCACGTTTGCTGAATAGCTTGTCTTAACAGAGTTTACCGCCGGAAACGAGGCATGACGGCACGATCTTTCATGGATTTGGCGCTGAAACAGGCGCAAATCGCACGCGAATCTGGCGAAGTGCCGATCGGCTGCGTGGTCGTGCACGGCGGCGCGGTCATCGCAGAAGCCGGGAATCGCACCCTGAGGGACCACGATCCGACCGCCCATGCCGAAATTCTGGCGATCCGGCAGGCGGCGCGCATGCTCGGCAG
Source organism: Afipia sp. (assembly GCA_036398335.1). Taxonomy (GTDB): domain Bacteria; phylum Pseudomonadota; class Alphaproteobacteria; order Rhizobiales; family Xanthobacteraceae; genus Afipia. The sequence continues at coordinate 2,335 of DASWQB010000130.1, forward strand.
CGAGCGGCTGATCGACTGCGATCTCTATGTCTCGCTGGAGCCCTGCACGATGTGCGCCGGCGCAATTTCCTTCGCGCGTATCCGGCGCCTGTATTACGGCGCGACTGACCCGAAAGGCGGTGCGGTGGACAGTGGCGTTAGGTTTTTTGCCTCGCCGACCTGCCACCACGCACCGGAGATTTATCCCTCTGTCGGGGAGAGCGAGGCGGCCGCAATGCTGAGGGATTTCTTCAAGGCCCGGCGATAAAGCCTCACAGCTTGATGGTTACAGCTTGATTGTCATGGCCTCATGCGACGGTGCAAAGCCCAGCCGTTGATAGAAACGATGCGCGCCATCACGCATGTTCCGAAAAGAAACGAAGCAGCGCGCCCGCCGTGGCTTCGGGGTCCTCCTCCGTCAGGAAATGACCGGAGTTCATCGGGCCGCCGCGCACATTCGTCGCCCAGTTTTTCCAAGTGTCGAGGGGCGTCGCAGCTGACTGCGCGATACCGCGTTCGCCCCATAGCGCCAGCATCGGCACGGTGATCTTGTTGCCCGCGTCGCGGTCGATCTTGTCGTAGTCGTAGTCGGCATAGGCGCCGGCGCGATAGTCTTCACACATCGCATGAATGCGCGCGGGATCGTTGAACGCGGCGACGTAATGCGCCAACGCGCGCGGGTCGAACGCGTCAAGGCTCTTCGATTTGGTCCAACTCGTCAGCTTGTTCTTCAGATAGAAGGTTGGATTCTGTCCGAGCAGTGTTTCCGGCAAAGGCTCAGGCTGAGCCAGCAGCGTCCAGTGATAAATTTTCAGACCGTAAAGCCGATCCATC
>DASWQB010000131.1:0-4337 GCA_036398335.1 Afipia sp.
CTATCTTGCGCCGTGTCGTTCGACCATCTGGCATTCATCAACCCGCGAGATGGCATAGAGCAACCTGCGTTCCAGGCACTCCTTCGACTTCTTCAAAGCGGAAATGCCTGGGTCAAATTCTCCGGCGCCTACCGCGCGACCGGGGAAGCCGAACGGTATGACGCACTGCTTCCGCTTGCTCGGGAGATCGTCGCAACAAATCCAGACAGGATCGTTTGGGGCAGCGACTGGCCCCATGTCGGCCAAAAGACTCATATGCCGCGGACCACACCGTTGCTGAATTTGCTGGCGCAATGGGCACCGGACGACCAGCTCCGCCGCAAGATCCTCGTTGACAACGCCACTGCGCTTTACGGTTTTGACTAGCGCGGCGAACCTCATTCATACAAGGGCATTGGTCGCCGATCACGGAGCCTGCCCGCAAGGGAATTAGACCGGCTCACGCGCCGTAAACACGTCCGCCAGCTTCGCGTCATCACATTCCCGGCGCAAAGTGCACCAGTGAGAGTATCCTTCACCCTGTCTATCGAGTGCCTCGATGCGGATGACGACCCGCTCTCCAGGCTCGATATTGCCGTAATAGAAAATCTCGCGTGAAGCCGTCGTGAGTGAAGAGGAGGTATCCAGCGTCTCCCATTCCGCGCGATCGATGAGCGACTGGAACGACGAAAAATAGAGAAAACCGGCGCCGTTAAAATCGAGTGACGGATTGGGACGGACGACCAGTTGGCTCTTATCGCCCGATTGACTTCGGCCGAAGCCACGATGTTCAATCCAGCTTCCGTTCCAGAACCCGCCAGCTACCTCCGCCAGCGCGGATGAGGCAACTTCTCCCACAAACGGAAAGGCGTTGAGCTCGACACGCGCGACAGAGCGATTGACGCCCGCGATTGTGCGCTTGACGAATGACGAAATCATCTCGATCTCGCCGATCTTCCGGCCGCGACAGAACAGATAATGCAGGCTGACGAACTGAGTGCGCGAGATACGCGACAGCTTCGATGTAAAATGAAGATCGTCGTTCTCAATGACCTCGTTGAATTTGGCATCGCGGATCGCGACCGCGCGAAACACCGCATAGGCCTGATCACCCACCGCATCCCGAAAATCCGGAACGGAGGTGCCTGCCGCTTCTGCCAACAGGAACCAGTGACGGTGTCCGCACTCTTTCAGCAGCCAGTTTTCCGAAAGCCCCGTCAGGCTTAAGTGAGGCATTCCGATCTTCACGGATGGCGACAAGGCTCCGTCGCTCTCAATTTCGATCGGCGGCGCGGCGATGTACAGGTTCATGACCTCACACCACCGCCCGGAGCAAAGGGGAGTGATCGGTCCCTGAGGTAAGTCCCGCCTTGATGTGAGCAAGGAGATTTTCGGCATCACGTCCAACGCCGACGAAGCGGCCAGAACCCCAAGTGTGCAGCCACGGCAAACCAAGCACATACACGCCGTCCATCGCCGTGACGCCGCGCGTATGCACAGGGTAGTTGCTGCCATTGAAAATCGGCAGATCAATCCACGACCAGTCGGATGTGAATCCGGTCGCCCATACCACACTCGTGATTCCGATTTTAAGCGGATCAAGCGAGGACGGTGTCTCGCCGGGTATCCAGACAGGTTGGTAATGCTCACCTGCCGGCGCATCGATGTTGTTCTCAGTAATATGCTTGTCGATCAATCCGCAGATGCCGTTGTAGACGGCGTCGGCGCCATCGAGATTTTTGGCAAGATCGTTCTCGAATGATAGCTTCGATTGAACCACGCCAGTGAGACGCCCATAGAGCTTCATTCCTTCGTTGGCGAAGCGCCGAAGATCAATATCGCGGCCACCGCCGCGTCCGGTCAGATAGTGATTGGCCTTCTTGCGCACACCGTCTTTAAGCGAGTGCTCTTCGACTGGCAGATCGTATTGGCCGAGATCGTCCAGCCAATCGACCGCATCACGGCCACGATAAAAGCGGGGACAGCGCGGCGCGCTTCCAACCACAAGATGCACCTTCCGGCCGGCAAGATGAAGGTCTTCCGCGATCTGGCATCCGGATTGGCCCGATCCGACCACGAGCACTTCGCCTTCTGGAAGTTGCTCTGGATTTCGGTACGCCGAAGAATGAATCTGCACGATGCTCTCGGGCAAGCGTTCCCCCATTCGGGGAATGTTCGGCGTGTGATAGCCGCCAACAGCGAGAACGACTGCATCGGAAGTCATCGCCCCCTGGCTCGTCTCAACAGAATATTTCCCGCTTAAGTTTTTCGAAAGTTTCTCCACGCGCACGCCTTCGATCACCGGCGCGTCGAATTTCTTCGCATAGTTCTCGACATATTCGACAATCTCGTCTTTCGGCATGAACCCGTGCGGATCGGTGCCGGGGTAATGAAAGCCCGGCAATTTGCACTGCCAGTTCGGCGTGACCAGACAGAACGCATCCCAGCGCTGCGTGCGCCATGTGTGTCCGACACGCTCTTTCTCCAGCACGACATGGTCGATACCGGCCTGTTTGAGAAAATAACTCATCGAAAGACCGGCCTGCCCGCCGCCGATCACGACGACCGAATGATGAGGTTTTACCGCGACGTTCATATTCGTACTCCTGTCATTCGATGAACTCATTGACGCGCACACTGGCGCCTGGTGTGTCGTGATATGATTTGCAGGCCGTTTCGATTTGCGCCAATTGCGACAACGCGAGCGAGCATGAACGGCCGTATTTTTCCCTGACGCGATCGCTCGCGATGCGCAATGCCTTGGAGGCGCGATCGAGAAACTCCGCCAGCGGATAGCTCTGCCCGACGGACAGATAGTCCTTGATGACGAGCGACGGCGAATAGCAAAGCTCTGTCTTTCCGTCGGGCCACCGGATCGAGAAGCGCATCTCAGGCAAATTCGCTCTCCCGTTGCAGTTCGAGATAGGAGGCAAGATGCCGCTCGGCTGTCTTGGTCCAGCTATGCTTGGTTGCAGTCGCGGCGCCGCGTGCGATGAGGCGCGAGCGCAACGGTTCGGTAAGTGCCACCAGCATATTATTGGCGATCGAGTTGACGCTGGCCGGATCGCACCACACCACCTCATCCGACAGATATTCGGTGAACGGCGCGATTTGCGAAGTAATCACCGGCACGTGACTTGCCATCGCCTCGAGAACGACGAGGCCAAAGCCTTCGCGCAAAGAGGGGAAGATCAGCGCGTCCGCGAGCCGATAAAGCGCGGGCATATCATCATCATCCACCGGCCCCGTCTCGATGACCGAATTGGCTCGCAATTGCGAGGCCGCGAGCGCATCGCGCACCGCGCTGCGATACCAGTGATGGTCCAGAATAGATGCACCGCCGGCGATAACGAGCTGCGCGTCCGTATGAACGCAAGCCACTTGCTTGAATGCGTCGATCACACGAGCTGTATTCTTGCGCTCCTCGATTCCGCCCACCGCAAGGAATATCGGTCCTCCGCCGATCCCGTATTTTTCGCGGACCGCTGCTTCGCGACCGTCCAGCGTGGGCGAATAGCGGCGAAGATCGACGCCGTTGCCGACCACGACACTCTCAAGTGCAAATCGAGTAAATAGTTTTCGCTTCCATAAATCGCTGACAACAAAGTGTCTTTGCGCGGCTGTGATTGCCCGCTGTTGCAAAGCGGACAACCTGGCATCCTCGAAATCATCAATGTGATGAACTGTTCGCGCAAATCCACTGATGAGACCCCGCTCGCATAACGTCGCCAGCGCGTTGGCCGAAATGCCATCATGGGCGTGGAAAACGTCAAACTTTCGGGCTGTTTCGTTCTCAAAATGATCGACGTATTCCTGAACGCGAAGTTCGACCATATCGGTCACGGTGCCGGTGGTGATCGGTTCGGCCTTGACTGAAACCGTTCCGCATCGCGCCTTGCGGAAAAAGCCCTTGCCGGCCGGATCGGGAGCATGAACGACGACCTCATGCCCTATCGCCACCAATGCCTCAGCCAGTTCCAGCGCATGAACGACACCGCCGCGCGGGTTGGTCGAATGCGTGAGCATGGCGATGCGCATCGGTCTGGAGGAGGTCATGCCGCAACTCCCCGCGGTCCGCAGCCAAGCAAGGACGTGACCGACAGATCGCAAATGGTCTCGCTCATCAAACCGTCAGTGATGGATACGCGGCGCTCGGCCGTGATCGCTCCAATGTCATTCGCGGCGATACCGCGTTGCCGGAAGCGCTGGATCACGTCCACAACTTTGTCCGGCGAAACCGACAACAGGAAACCAAAACTCGGGAACGTGAACAGCCAGCGCTCGTCCGATATCCCGTCAGGCTTCGGAATCGCGCGGATATCGATTGCCGCACCGACGCCCGAGCAATCGGCGAGCAT
>DASWQB010000132.1:0-5258 GCA_036398335.1 Afipia sp.
CAGCCCGCGCGACATGGTTTTGCTGTTGATGACCACGCTGGTCAGCATGATGACGTTCGGAACCGGACGAACCAACATCCTGTTCGGGCTGGTTCACCTGGTGGTTTTCGCGGTCTTTATTTTCCTGGTGCTGGTGCCTTAACCACCTGCAAATCTTTAAAATTTACATGATGAGGCGATTGCCACCGAGTGGTCGCAGTTGATCCCTCAATCGGCCCCAAAGTTCCAGCAATACCAACGGCGCGGGGAGAGGCGGACGATGATCCAGAAGTTTCTGTCGAAATATATAACGGAGGTTATTCCCTCCGTGGTGGCGACGGTGCTCGGCGCCTACATTGTCACGCACTACATCAACGCCAAGCCGGACGCCGATAAGCCTGCCGCCGCGGTCACTGCTCCCGCGACGGCGGTCAAGGCTGTCAGCGGTGTTCCCGACAAGCCCAAAGAGCCTGCCAAGTCTGAACCTGCCAAATCAGAATCCGCAAAAACCGAGTCACCTAAAATCGAGCCGGCCAAGTCAGAGTCCGTAAAGATTGAGACGGCGCCGGCGAAATCGGAGGCGGTGCTCGAGGCTGAAAAGAGCGGCGAAAAATCCGCGCAGGCTGCGCGCGTGCTGCGGCATCACCAGATTGTCGTGAAGGAGCGTGCCGCCAAAGCGGTTGCGACGGAAAAATCTGCTCCGGTTGAAGCCAGTGCCATGCCCGAAGATCGCCGCGATGCCAACGACATCGCGCGCGCCGCGATCGAGCGTCTGCGCGGCGCCGAACCGCGCTCAGCCGACACAAAGACGCCGGAGCGCAAATCGAACACGGTTGGTTACGCTCCTGCCGTAGCTGCGCCTCAGACATATGCGCCGCAGACTTATGCGCCGCCGCCGGTGCAGGCAGCTCCGCCGCCAGCCGCTTATGTGCCGCCGCCCGCACGCGAAGCCGCGATCCCGGCCCCAACTCCCGTGATTGCCCCGATGCCGCCGGCAACCAATGTCGCTCCACTCCCGATGCCGCCGCCTCCCGCGTCCGTGGCACGGACGGAGGATCCGTCGCGCCCAACGCCGCCCGCCGACATTCCATCGCGCCCGCTCGATATTCGGGCCAAGGACAATTCCAAGGACAATCCCTCGGTGGCGGAGGATGTGGTCTCCGCCGCGAAAAATGCGTTTGAGGCCGTGCTGCCGCGCTGAAACGCGAATAATTGTGGGATTTAGGCCTGAATGGCTCTTTTCGCCACGCCTTCAGGTGCGCCAACGCTCTCCAAGAATTCCTTCACCGTGCTGACCGCGCCGGCATTGGTCGCGACATAGCCCGGCAGCGCCGTGACCGCGTCGTGAAACTCGCGGCCCTTCATCACGTCCAGCACACGCTGCATCGGCTCCGTATCAAGGAATGTGCGGCGGCAGACGAAGAAATAATCCTCGGTCAGAAGACGGATGAAATCGAGACCGAATTGCCGCGCGGCAGCTTCGACGCCGAAGCTGGCATCCGCCATGTCGCTCGCGACATAGGCGGCGACAGCAGCATGGGTGAATTCCATCTGCTGCGCATCGTTGATTTTCGCCGGCTCGATCTTGTTCACTGCCAGCAACTGGTCGAACAGCAACCGTGTCCCTGAATCGTGGTCGCGGTTGACGAAACGCGCCTTGAGCTCGACCAGATCCTTGAGTGAGGTAATCTTCAGCGGATTGCCGCGCTTGACCATCAGGCCCATCTCGCGGGTCACGAAGCTGATGACGCGGTCCTCGCGCGGATCGAGCCATTCGCTCACCGCCTTGATGTTCTGCTGACGTAGGGGGCCGCGTGGCAGGTGCACGCCGGACAGGTCGCAAGCACCTTGCGCCAGCGAGACCAGCGAATTCTGGTTGCTGACATAACGCAGGTCGAGATCGCCGAGGCCCGGCACGCGGTCGAGCAGTTCGCGCAGTTTTGAAACAGCAAAACCGTGGCTGGCATGGACGCGGATCACCGCGCGCTGCTGTTGCAGGAAGGGCTTGATCTCGGTGGCGAGTTCCTGCGCGAGGTTCTGCAATTGCGGGCCGAGTCGTGCTTCAAGGCGCTGTCCCGCCCAAACAAGTTTTTCGCCGAACGGCGTCAGCGTCGTGCCCTTGCCGCGCTGGCGCTCGACCAGCGCGATGCCGAAAAACGCCGACCATTGCTCGATCAGATTCCAGACATGGCGGTAGGACAGATTGGCGTGCGCGGCCGCATTCGTCAGTTTCCCTGTTTGCCGGATCTCGTTGAGAATCCCGAGCATCACCACGGCGGTTTGCGGGCTGCCGTCCTTGGTAAAGCGCCAGACCGGCTCGATCTGAATGTGCACCATGGCGATCTCTTTATGTCGTCGGGTTCATATGTCGGGCGCGTTTCGGTTGAAGATATCATATTTGCGCCAGCGCAAATCCTCCTACCTTTAATAACAACAATCCGGAGGAATATGATGTCTACAGCATATGATTATAATTATGCGGCGGCGTCGAAAATCATCACATCCGCGCACAAATTGATGCTGATTGACGGCAAGCTCGTCGAATCCGCATCCGGCAAAGCCTTCAAGAGCCTGAACCCGGCGACCGAAGAGGTCATCGCCACCGTTGCCGAGGGCGGCGAGGAGGACGTCAACCGCGCGGTGGCTGCCGCGCGCCGCGCCTTCGAGGGTCCCTGGCGCACGATGCGCGCCGCCGAGCGCGGTCACATCCTCCTGAAATGGGCTGAGTTACTCAAACAACATTCGGATGAAATCGCGGGCCTTGAAAGTCTCGACGCAGGCAAGCCGATCTCCGGCGTTTTGCGCCAGGATTTGCCTGCCGCGATCGACACGCTGACCTATTACGCCGGCTGGACCGACAAGATTCTCGGCGAAGTCGTTCCGACCCGTGACGACGCGCTGACCTATACGATGCGCGAGCCGGTCGGCGTGGTGGCGGCGATCGTGCCGTGGAATTTCCCGCTGATGATCGGGATGTGGAAGCTCGCCCCTGCGCTTGCTTGCGGCTGCACCGTCGTGATGAAGCCCGCCGAACTGACCTCGCTGTCCGCGCTGCGGATCGGCGAGCTTGCACTGGAAGCGGGTTTGCCTCCGGGCGTGCTGAACATCGTGCCGGGTCCTGGCCGCGTTGTCGGCGATGCGCTGGTCAATCATCCGGACGTGGACAAAGTCACGTTTACCGGATCGCCCGGCGTGGGCCGCGGCATCATGAAAGGCGCTGCCGGCAATTTCAAACGCGTCTCGCTCGAACTCGGCGGCAAATCGGCCAACGTGATCTTCGATGACGCCGATGTCGCAGCCGCCTCCCGTGCCGCTGCGTCCGGCATTTTCTTCAATGCCGGTCAGGTGTGTTCGGCGGGCTCGCGCGTGCTGGTGCAGGAAAGCGTTTACGATGAAGTCGTGGAGCGCATCACCCAGCGTGCCCAGTCGCTGCGGATGGGCGATCCGCAGGATCGGCAGACCTCTCTTGGTCCGGTGATCTCCGAGCGGCAGATGAAGAGCATCCTCGATTATGTCGACATCGGCCAGAAGGAAGGCGCGACGCTGGTCACCGGCGGCGCCCGCGTCGGCGATCGCGGCTTCTTCATCAGCCCGACGGTGTTCGCGGATGTGAAGCATGAGATGCGAATTTCGCAGGAAGAGATTTTCGGCCCCGTGGTCAGCATCATCAAGTTCAAGGACGAGGACGACGCCATCCGTATCGCCAACGGCACCGTGTTCAGCCTCGCGGCGGGTGCGTGGAGCCGGGATCTTGGCCGCCTGCAACGCTTCGCCAAACGGGCCAAGGCAGGTACCGTGTGGCTCAACACTTATGGTTATACGGATGTCCGTCTGCCTTGGGGCGGCGCGGGCGATTCCGGCCTGGGCCGCGAGCACGGCACCGCCGCGCTGGAAAACTTCACCGAGCCGAAGGCGGTCTGGCTCAATCTGGCGGGCTGAGCCATCAGTCGTCATGCCCGGCATTATGTCGGGCATCCACGACTTTAAAGATATTTGCTCAGAAAAAAGACGTGGATGGCCGGGTCAAGCCCGGCCATGACGATTCCGCGATAAGACGCTAATAGTCATGCCCCCACATCGACCCTTCTGTCATCATCCGGCGTCATAAGATTGTGCTCGCAGTTCAGGATAGTGCGAGCGACATGAAAGCGATCTGGTGGATAGCCGCCATTCCGGTGGCGGTTTATGGGGCGGCCATTGGCGTGATGTATCTGTATCAGCGTGCGCTGCTTTATCCCGCGCCGGAAACAGTGAGAACGACGCCATCCGCGGCCGGTTTCCCGCAGGCGCAGGAGATCGTTCTCGATACCACGGATGGCGCTGAAATTATCCTCTGGCACGTGCCGCCGAAGGGCGGAAAGCCGGTGGTGCTGTTTTTTCATGGCAACGGCGAAGTGCTGGCCTGGCGTGTGCCGTTTTTCCGCGATCTCATCGGTGACGGCACCGGACTTGTGGCGTTGTCCTATCGCGGTTATGGCGGCTCAACCGGCCAGCCGACCGAGCAAAATCTTATGAATGACGGAATGCTGGCCTACGGCTTCACGCTCGGGCTTTACGCCTCGAAACGCATTGTGCCGTGGGGCTATTCGCTGGGCACTGGCGTTGCGGTGGCGGTGGCGGCAAACAGGCCGGTGGGCAAACTCGTTCTGGAAGCTCCCTACACCTCGATCGTCGAACTGGCGGCATCGAAGTTTCCGTTTTTGCCGGTGCGCTGGCTGATGCTCGACCATTACCGCTCGGACGAGCGGATTGGCTCGGTGAATGCGCCGCTATTGATCCTGCACGGCGAGAAAGACAGCGTTGTTCCTGTCGAACTCGGCCGGCGGCTGTTCGAGCTTGCCAGTGAGCCGAAACGGTTTGTTGTGTTTCCGCAGGGCACACATGTCGATCTCGGCGCGCACGGCGCGACAATTGCCGCCAAGGATTTCATCGCCGGGCGAGAGTAGCCTTCGCTCAAACAAAAACGCGGACCCGAAAGTCCGCGTTTGGGTATCCAAATCTGAAAAGATCGCTCAGCGCGGTCCGCGCGGACCTGCGCCCGGGCCACCACGGCCACCGGCAGCGCCGCGCTCGGCACCCGGACCAGCGCCGAACACCGGCTTCGGCTTCATCGGCAGCAAACCTTCGCGCTGCAACTTCTTGCGCGCCAGCTTGCGTGCGCGGCGGACGGCTTCCGCCTTCTCGCGGGCCTTCTTTTCGGACGGCTTTTCGTAATGACCGCGGAGCTTCATCTCGCGGAAAATGCCCTCGCGCTGCATCTTTTTCTTCAGCGCCTTGAG
>DASWQB010000133.1:0-4827 GCA_036398335.1 Afipia sp.
GGCCGATCGCTCGATGACATCTACAGGATATTTGCGCCAATGCTGCTTCCGGTGGTTGGCGGTCATGGCGCGGAGATGCGTTTGTCCGTTGACAATGAGGCGGTCGATGTTCACGCGCCTCCGATGGACAAGGATCTGAAGAAACGTTTTTCCGCCATCGCGCAGCTCAGCCCCGGCATTCTGCTGGAGGACAAGGGTTACTCGGTGGCGCTGCATTATCGCCTCGCCCCGCATTTCGAGCGCACGATTTACGATGCGGTGTCTGCAATTCGCGCGGAACTGCCCGAAGCGCCGATCGAGATTCTTCCGGGGAAATCGGTGTGCGAAATCAAGCATTCCGGATTCACCAAGGCAAGTGGCGTCACCGAATTGATGAAGCACGAACCTTTCGCAGGACGTCAGCCGATTTTCATCGGCGACGATGTGACTGACGAGACGGTTTTCGCCATCATGCCGGCGCTGAATGGAATTTCATTTTCCGTCAGCCGCCACGCACGCGGTGTCGATGGATATTTTGAAGCACCGGCCGATGTGCGCGCATGGCTCGCGAGTCTGGTCGCCGATTAGTTCCACGAACAACGAACAGGCAATGTGATCAATTGCGCGACGATCGTTGATGATTTGCGCGACCAATTTTGATGATGGAACTCGGCGATTTATATTTTGAAAGTTCCATCTTTACGCGCGAGCAGACTTTGGCTTTCTTTGGTAGGAAAGGTGGCAAGGAACCATATTGATGAACGATCGTTTACATTGCGGTCCCCGTTCGGAGAATGCTCCTGTGAATTTGGTCGTTGTCTCCAACCGTGTTGCTCGCGCGAAAGCGAACGAGCCGATGACGGGAGGTCTGGCTGCCGCGCTCTTGCCCGTTGTTGAGAAATCAGGTGCCATCTGGGTCGGATCGAGCGGTCGGGTGCGTGATGGCGCACAAAGGGATATTTTCGCAGACGTTGAATCGGTCGGCAAAGGCGCGATCGCATTGCTCGATCTGCCGGCCGCGCATTACGGCGGCTATTATGAAGGGTTCGCCAATTCGGCGCTGTGGCCAGCGTTGCATTCGCGTCCCGATCTGATCAACGTCTCGCACGATGATTATCAATCCTATCGCGAGGTCAACGCTTTCATGGCCCGCTCGCTTTTGCGGTTTCAAAAAGCGGATACGGCGTTCTGGATTCAGGATTATCATTTTCTCGCACTGGGCGCGGAATTGCGCCAGTTGGGCGTGCATCGTCCGATCGGTTTTTTCCTTCACACGCCTTGGCCGGCGAAGACGATTATTTGCGGTGTTCCGCATCATCGCGAATTGATCGAGGCGATGTTGGCATTCAATCTCATCGGATTCCAGACCGAAGAGGACTGCGCCAATTTTGCCGATTATCTGCGCTCTGACCTCGGACTTGCGGTCAAGGATGGCGTCGTGGTTTCCCAATACGGCAAATCCCGACTCGCGGCGTTTCCGATCGGCATCAATGTCGAAGGCTTCGCGGCGCAAGCCGCGCGCGCGGTGTCGCACCCCGACGTTTCGCGATTGCGACGAAGTCTGCACGGAGAACGGCTGGCGATCGGCGTTGACCGGGTCGATTACTCCAAGGGATTGGTCAATCGCATCAGGGCGTTCGACAACCTTTATGAACTGTATCCGTCTTTGAAACGCTCGGTGTCGTTGCTGCAAATCGCAACGCCGTCGCGAGGCAATATCGAGGCTTACGGCAATCTTCAGGACAAGCTCGCAAAGCTCGTCACTGATGTGAACGGCCGCCATGGCGAAGTGGACTGGACGCCGATCCGCTATCTCAACAAGGGCTTCAGTCAGACGGTGCTGTCGGGTTTCTATCGTTCGGCTGAAGTGGGCGTCGTGACGCCGATGCATGACGGCATGAATCTGGTCGCCAAGGAATATGTCGCCGCGCAGAACCCGGTCGATCCGGGCGTGCTGGTGCTGTCGAAATTCGCCGGGGCCGCAAACGAATTGACGTCGGCCTTGATCGTCAACCCGCACGACATCGAGGGCATGGCCCGGACGATTGCCATGGCATTGTCGATGCCAGCGCCCGAACGCCGTATGCGCTGGGAAGCAATGATGTCGAAGCTTCACAGCGGTAATATCCAAAACTGGTTCGCCTCTTTTATCGGCGCGCTCGAACGTGCGCATGCCGCTGAGGCGCCCGCGAGTGACGACATAAGGACGGAGGAGCGCCGGCTGCGCCAGAGCACGCCGGTGATGCCGCTGGAAACACCCAGCACGGCCCTCCACTGACATTTAACGATCTGAAAGAAGTGGATGTGCTTCTGGCGCTTTTCTGGCGGTCCGGTGCGGAATGGGACGTTCCCAAGCCCGCAACATCCCTTTAAGCCAAGAAAAAACGCCAACTATCTCAAAACTTTGCGAAAAATCATCGATTGCGGCTGCCTCCGGCTTGCAAAATCATCCGTGCGCCGCCATGACAGGCGCCACGGAGAGGTGGCCGAGTGGTTGAAGGCGCACGCCTGGAAAGTGTGTATACGGGAAACCGTATCGCGGGTTCGAATCCCGCTCTCTCCGCCATCAAAATGCAGCGTAGTGTAGCGTGCTAAAGGTGGCTGGATCGTAAAATCGGCGTTCTCCATGCCGCTTGCTGACCGGCGATTCAGGCGGCAATGCGTTCACTTGCCGCCGTTCGAATGACAAAGTTGTTTTCAAAGTCGCCGCTCGATGCGCAGGCGTCGCTCCCTGCCGAACAGAATGTCCAGGAGCGGTGCGCGGCGGCTCACACATCTATTGTCCCCTCGAGGAGCTTACGGTTGCGCTCCGCAAGTTCGAACTCATCCGCCGGAAACAGCAACGACATGCCATCGGTGGCTGCTTTCTCCTGCACCTCTTCCACAAAGGGGCGAAGCTTGTCTTCGTATTCCTTGAACGCGGCGGCATGATCGCCCGGATGGCTCCGAAGAGCATCGGCCAGGCGCGCCGCGCCGATCAGTGCCATGGAGCCCCCCATGCCGGCGACGGGAGAAACGCAGTATCCCGCGTCACCAACCAGCGCGACGCGCCCCTTCGACCAGCTCTTCATCCTGATCTGGCTCGCTTGGTCGACGTAGAAGTCGCCGTCCGTATCGACGTGAGCGAGCATGGCTGGCACCTTCCACCCGAGCCGGTCGAAGTGATCGCGGATGAGGCGGCGCTGCTGCGCCTTGTCGCGATAGTCGTAGTCGATCTTGCGATCGGAGCGAAACGCCAGGGCGATGTCGGTGCGATCGTCGTAGCCATTCAGCATCGCCGTCAGGCCCGGCACGCTGAAGACCTGCGTCCTATTTGCCGGAGCCAAGCCGGTCTCCGGCACGACTCGCAGGTAGAAATAGCCGCCCATGAAGTAGGACGATGATTCGGCGTCTGCGAACACGAGCTTTCTGGTATTGGAGCGATTGCCATCGCATCCGAACACCAACGCGTAGTTGCCCTGCGAGCCGTCGTTGAAGGTGACCGTCACACCTGCGGGCCCGTCCTCCAAGTGGCTCAAGGATCGTCCGAACAGCATTTCGACTGAGCCCTCGACCGCCCCGAACAGGATGTCGAGCAAATCATCCCGGTGGATCTCGTATCGCCGCGCCGACAGATCGTCGGGCCTGGAGGCTGCTTTGAGCCCACCCAAGGCGACATCATTCTCGTCCTTGAACTCGAAGTCGCGCGGAGGAAGCGCCTTTGCGTGGACGGCTTCCATCATCCCCATGCGGGAAAGGATCTCTATCGTCTCACCCTCGATATCGACGGGAGTGCCGCCCCGCCGTAAACCGCTCGCAAGTTCGACAACCGTCACGCGATAGCCGAGTTTTGTCATCCAATAGGCGGTTGCCAAGCCGGCGAAACTTGCGCCGCTGACCAGCACCGTTGGTTGGTCCTCCGGCGCGAGGAGCGATGTGGACGGATTGACCATGGAAGCCCTCAAATCAGAACATAAGAAAAACAGACTTGATCTATAAATATACTGAGTATATAATGCAAGATATGTCTGATCCCGCCATCAAGCGGCGAACGCGAAAGCGCCTGGTAACGCGCCAAACCATCTCGGATGTTGCAACCCGCCTCTTCTTTGAGCGGGGCTTCGACCATGTGACGATCGACGAGATCGCCGAGGCCGCCGACGTAGGGCGAATGACGGTGTTCAACCATTTCCCCCGCAAGGAGGACATGTTCTTCGATCGGGAGGGGGAGATAAGGGACATCGCGGTCGCGGCCATCCAAACCCGTGTCGAGGGCACTTCGCCTATTCAAGCGTTGGGAGCTTTGGCACATCGCTTGATCGAGCAGCCCCTTCCCGCCTATCCGCTCTTTGACGGCACATATCTGTTTGTGGAAACGGCGCTCGCAAGCGAATCCCTCAAGGCGCGTGCACGCCAAATGCGCGACGACTTTATCCGCGCGCTGGCGGATGTCCTGGCCGACGCCGTCAAGCGCCCCCGCGACGATCCTGATGCGTATCTCGCCGCCAGCTTGATCGCGTCTGTTTGGAGCGTAGCATTCACTCAGGCGCATGAACTCTTTGGCCGCACGCGCGACACAAACGATGCGAATCATATCTTTCTGGACTTAATTGATCGGGGCACGATTGGGGTTGAAGCGGCGCTCACCGGTACGGCCTATATCTGACCCGGTCATTGATCCCATTTTGCAATTGCCAGACAATGGCATTTTCGATCCAGAAACGCCGACCACTTTTCGAAATTCGCACGCCTTTGTAATTAGAAATAAACCCATCGCGCGCAACCGCGTCGAGCAATCTTTGACGTTCCGCGCGCTCGGGCGCTTCTGCCGAAAGGCGTGATGGCAAACCGATCAACTCGCCCCAAGAA
>DASWQB010000134.1:0-8564 GCA_036398335.1 Afipia sp.
GTGCTCGCCGACGCGCTGGACAAGATCTTCATCCTGCACGCCGACCATGAGCAGAACGCCTCGACCTCGACCGTGCGCATCGCCGGCTCGTCGGGCGCCAACCCGTTCGCCTGTATCGCCGCCGGCATCGCCTGCCTGTGGGGACCGGCCCATGGCGGCGCCAACGAGGCGGCGCTGGCGATGCTTGCCGAGATCGGCACCGTCGACAAGATTCCAGCCTTCGTCGAGAAGGTGAAAGACAAGAACAGCAAGGTGCGCCTGATGGGCTTCGGCCATCGCGTGTACAAGAATTACGATCCGCGCGCCAAGCTGATGCAGCAGGCCGCGCACCGCGTGCTCAAGGAAACCGGCCACGGCGACGACCCCTTGCTGCACGTCGCCATGGAACTGGAAAAGATCGCGCTCAGCGATGAGTATTTCATCGAGCGCAAGCTGTATCCGAATGTCGATTTCTATTCGGGCATCACGCTCAAAGCGATGGGATTCCCGACCTCGATGTTCACCGTGCTGTTCGCGGTCGCCCGCACCGTCGGCTGGATCAGCCAGTGGAGCGAGATGATCGAGGACCCGCATCAGAAGATCGGCCGTCCGCGCCAGCTTTATACGGGCGCCGGACGCCGCGACTACGTGCCGATCGGCCAGCGCAAGTAGGCTTCGATTTCTGAAACTGACAACGGCCGGGGCGAAGTTCCGGCTGTTGTTGTTTTATAGCGATGCTTGGAAAATTCGTGAAAGACTCTGACAGCGGCAAAGCAGCCGTCTCATTCTACCTGATCAGAAACTATCTTCTGACAATGCGGCGCTGGTCCGATTTCTCGGGGCGAAGCGGCCTGTCCCAATTGTGGGCATTCCTGATAGTTTTTTTTTGATTTCTTTCGTCGCCTTCTTGCTCGATGGCATTGTCAGCGCGCTGGGCACGAATTTTCGGGGCTTCAGAAGCGCTGTTGGCCTCATCCATATGCTTCCGAATTTGGCACTGGCCTCCCGGCGCTTGCATGACATCGACCGCAGCGGCTGGTTCATGTTCTGGCCATTCGTATCGGTAAAGAGCCTTTATGTGCAGGGGACATCCGGCCCGAACCGTTTCGGACCGGAGCCAATATCGCAAGACCCGTGAAGCCTCGTAAATTTAGTTCTCAAAGAAAGCGGGTGCCGTCTGCCCGGCGCGAAGCGGAATGCGAGATCTTGTCGAGCGTCTCCGATCGCGTTGCGCTCCGTACGCAGCCATGCCGCCATCGCCTATCGCATCATGGCGATGACGATGTCCGCCGCGCGCTGGCTGGGCGACTGCGCCCCGGTTTCCATGATGCCGTCGAGTTTGGCGAAGGCATCTAACTGCCGCTGCCGGGCTGGCGTGTCGGCCAGAATTTCGGTCAGCAGCGGCACGATGTTCTGCGCGGTGCATTGTTCCTGATGGAATTCCGGCACCACGTTTTCGCCCAGCACCAGATTGGCGAGGATGATCGAGGGCACGCGGATCACGCGCCGCGCGATGAAAGCCTCAAGCGCGATGCCGCGATACAGTGTCACCATCGGCACTCCGGAGAGCGCGAGTTCGAGCGTGACCGTGCCTGATTTCGCCAGCGCCGCGCGCGCACTACGGAAGGCGGTGCGTTTGTCCTCTTCGCCGACCACAACGCGCGGACGCACCGGCCAGTCCTCAAGCGCGGCGTTCACCGCGGGCAGAAGGTGCGGCGTGGTCGGCAACACCGCCTCGACCGCGATGCCCTGCGCACCGAGCGCGGCCAGCGTCTCGCCGAACACCTGCATGTGATGTCGAATTTCGCCGCGCCGGCTGCCCGGCAGCAACAGCAGCACCGGCGGCTTTGCATCGCGGCGGCGCTGCTCGTCCGCATTCGGACGCAGGGTCACGAGCCGCTCGATCATCGGATGACCGACATAGGTGCAAGGCGGCCCGCCAAGTTCAAGGTGCGCCGCCGGCTCGAATGGAAGCAGCGCCAGCACATGATCGACATATCGCGTCATTGCCCGCGCCCGGCCGGGCCGCCACACCCATACTGTCGGCGAGACATAATTGACGACCGGGATCGAAGGATCGCGGCGGCGCACGCGCCGCGCAACGCGATGGGTGAAATCCGGGCTGTCGATGATGACCAGCACGTCGGGCTTGGCGCGCAGCACGGCCTGCGTCGCCTCGCGGATGCGCCGCAGCAACATCGGCAACTTCCTTGGAATGGCCGCGATGCCGACAATGGCCAGTTCGCCAATCGGAAACAGCGAGGTCAGCCCCGCGTCTTCCATTTGCGCGCCGCCGATGCCCTCGAAAACAACGCCGTCGCCGAGCCGCGCGCGAAGCTCCCGCATCAAAGGAGCACCCAGATTGTCGCCCGACGCTTCCGCCGCGATCAGGAAGATTTTGCGTTTCGCTTTGCCCGGCTCGGTCACGCGGGAAGCCCGATCACGAAAATACCGGCTTTGTCGGCGGCGTCCACCATCGCCTGAGGCTCGGCCACCACGGTATGCCCCGCAACAACGGCGATGCCCGCAAGGCCCGCATTGGCGACGCCCTCGATGGTGCGCGGTCCAAGCGCGGGAAGATCGAAGCGCAAATCCTGGCCCTGCTTCGGCGCTTTCACCAGCACGCCGCGCCCCAGGCTTGTGCGCACACGGCCAATCTAGCGCAGCCGCGCCACCCGCGCCAGCAGCGCGTCGGTGCCCTCGATGTCCTCCACCGCGACAGGGTGGTTATTGACGACGACAACACCCTGTCCGACATCGAACGGGCTGATCGCACTTAAAACATCGCGGCCCTTGGCGATGTCGGCGATGGCGTCATCGTCGGGCCTGCTTCTCGTCGTGCAGCCTTCTGGCATCAAGAGATCCGGAGCAACGTCCCTCAGGCCCACCAGATGAAACCCCCTGGCCTCGAACAGACGTCCCGTGCCCTTGAGAAGATGATCGTCCCCCCCGCGCAGCGCCTTGGTGAATTCCGGAATGGCGCGGACCGTCTCCCAATCCAGCCGGATGTCTTTCAGCGAAGGCCGGATCAAGCTGCCGATAAAAAGCGCGTCTTTGCAGTTTTCGGATCGCATCAGCCGGAACAGACGGCCGAGCTGGCCCAGCGCGATCCAGTGATGCGGGAAATCCGCGACCCGAACCGGATCGCAGAAGCCGCGAATGGCGAACACCACCGCGGCGCGTCCGCGCTTTTGCAGCGACTGTGCAATCGCGAACGGAAGCACGCCTCCGCCCGCAATCAGCGCGACCGGAGATTTGACGTCCGTGAGTTCGCTCATGTCACTTCGCTGTTCAGGACACCGTCGCCATGCACAGCGAATGGTGTTTGGCCTTGGCCTCGAGGATAAAATCCAGAATGTCGTCGATCGCCGGATCGGTTCCGCGAAGGGTATTCGCCACTTCGAGCCGATCGGCAAAAATGCCGTCACCGAGGAAGAGCTGGTTGTAGAAACTCCAGACGGTCTTGAAGCGCGATGCCGTAAATCCGCGCCGCTTCATGCCGACCACGTTCAGCCCTTCCATCTTGGCGCGCTGACCATTGACGATGCCGTAGGGAATGATGTCGCCGCGCACGCCGCTCACGCCGCCGATCATCACTTGAGATCCGATGCGAACATGCTGATGAACCGCCGACAGGCCGCCGATAAACGTGAAATCTCCCACCTCGACATGGCCGCCGAGCGTGGCTGAGGTCGCGAAAATCACGTCATTGCCGACGATGCAATCGTGACCGATATGGGCGTTGTTCATGAAGAACCCACGGTCGCCGACGCGCGTGATGCCGCCGCCCGCGACGGTGCCGGCATTCATCGTGGTGCCTTCGCGGATCGTGCAGCCATGGCCGATCTCAAGCTTCGTCAGTTCGCCCTTGTGGCCTGTCGATTGCGGCGCCGCGCCGAGCGAGACGAAAGGATAGATCGTGCAATTCTCGCCGATCGTGGTCTGGCCGGTGACGTTGACGTGAGACAGCAGTCTGGTGTTCGCGCCGATGGTGACATGCGGGCCGACCGTGCAAAACGGGCCGATCACGGCCCCCTCACCGATCACCGCTCCATCTTCGACGCGCGCGGAAGAATCGATCCTACTCATAAATCCTCAATCTGCCAGCATCGCGCTGACATCGGCTTCAGCGACAACTTCGCCGTTCACCTTGGCTTCGCCGTGGAACCACCACATCGCCTTGCGCCGGGTCGTTCGTTCCATATGATAATAGATCGTGTCACCCGGCCCGACCGGCTTGCGGAATTTGCATTTGTCGATGGTGACAAAATAGACCGCTTTCGGGGCCAGATCGCCCATCGACAACAGGCCGATCACACCGGCGGTCTGCGCCATGCCTTCAATCATCAAGACGCCCGGATAGATCGGACGCGTGGGAAAATGGCCGGTGAACTGCGGCTCATTAACGCTGACATTCTTGATTCCAATTCCGCCATACTCGCTTCTGATATCGATCACGCGGTCGATCAGCAAAAACGGGTAGCGATGCGGCAACATTTTCAAAATCGTCGAGATGTCGACCACGTCAGTTGTGATTGGATGCTCCATTAACCGCGCTCTTCCTCGTTTTCCGTCCCGGATGATTTCGGTTTCGAATTTGCTCCGCCCTCGCGGCCAAAACCTTCCCGGCCAAGACGCTCAACTTCAAATAATTCGCGGAAGAACTGCTTGATCGGTTTGGCGGGCGAGCCGCCCCAGCGCACGTTCGGCGGCACTTCGCCGACCACGCTGCTGCGCGCGCCGAGCATCGCGCCCGCCCCGATCACCGCATGATCGCTGACGCCCACGCGCGCGCCCAGCATGACCCCGTCCCCCAAAACCGAACTGCCGGCGACGCCGCTCTGGCTGACAATGATGCAGCGCCGTCCGATCGTCACATTGTGGCCAATCTGGACGAGATTGTCGATTTTTGTGCCCTCTCCGATCACCGTATCGCTCAGTGCGCCGCGGTCGATCGTCGTGCCCGCGCCAATCTCGACTTCGTTCTGGATCAGCACGCGGCCGGTCTGGGGCACCTTCATGTGTCCCTTCGGCGTCGGCACGAAGCCGTAGCCATCCTGCCCGATGCGGCAGCCGGGATGGATGATGACGTCATTGCCGATCATCGCATGGGTGATGGTCGCGCCCGGCCCAATATTGCAATCGCGGCCGATCCTGACGTTGGCGCCGATCACCGCGCTGGCGCCGATGACCGTGCCCGAACCGATTTCGGCGTTTGGGCCGATCACCGCCAGCGGATCGACGGTGACGCCATCCTCAAGCCATGCCTCGGGATGAATCACGGCCGACGGCGCGATGCCCTCCTGCTCGAATGACGACAGAGGGCGCAAGCTGTCGGCATGCAACGCGCGCGCGACGGCAACGAGAGCGACATAGGGATGAGCGACCCGCAGGACCGCGATGCGATCGGGAACCTCCGTCTGTAGTTTCTCGCTGACTAAACACGCGCCGGCCTGAGAGCGGTGAAGCTCTTCGCTGAATTTCTTCTTGTCGAAAAATGTCAGATGCATGGGGCCCGCGCCCTCGAGCGTGGACACGCCGCTGACGATCTGGCCGGCGCGAGACGGATCGGCGAGCTGCGCGCCGGTCAAGGCGGCAATCTCGCCGAGGGTCAGTTTCGCCGGAGCTTTGAAGAATGTCGGCTGCGTCATGCCATCCGCCGCGACCCGGCAAGATCGTTATTCCGCAAATGCGGTAAGCGTGGTTTGCCGGGCCAAAGTGCTAAAATCAGGCGGCCGGACAATACCCGGCCGCGCGCTCGATAGTCATGCCCGCCGATATAACAGGCAACCGGCGTCAGAAGGAGGTCCCGCCACCGAACCGGAACACCTGGGTGCGGTCAACATCCACTCCGTTGACTTTGGGAGCCTTCGAGAGTGGCGTCGCAAGGTCGAAGCGCAGCGGACCGAATGGCGACTGCCAGATCAGACCGATACCGATCGACGAACGGACGATCATGCCGTTCGACTGCAGATCGACTCTCTGCGTCGGATCGGACGGAAGTACTGTAATGCCCTGATAATCCCACACCGAACCGGCATCAGCGAACACCGCACCCTTCAGGCCCACTTCCTTGGGCAGGAACCAGAACGGCATCTGCAATTCGGCGGTCGCGCCCCAGTACTTGGTGCCACCCAGGGCGTCCTGCGTCGAGCCAAAGGTCATGTCGCGTGGACCGATGCCCATCGGCTGGAAACCGCGAACGAGGTTCGGACCCATCTGGAAGTTGTCCAGCATGCGCACATTGCCGTTCGGATTACCGTCGTTCGCGTTGCCGCCTCCGCCCCAACCGTTGATCATACCACCCTGCACGCGCAACAGGCCGACGACGTCGGCTACAACCGGGGTGTAGAGCTTCGCATCGACGGTCGAGCGAACGTATTGCACGTCGCCGCCGACACCAGCCAGATCCTGATTGAAATTGATCAACAGGCCGGAGGTCGGATCCTTGTTGTTGTCCAGCGTGTTGTAGGCGAGCGTGTAACCGAGCGACGATGTCAGCACAGAACCATTGGACAAAGCCACTTTCACAGGGATCGAGGATTCACCGTCGAAATTGATACAATTGTTCGCAGTCGTATCGAACGGGCCCCCGGAGCCCTGGCCGTTCGCCGTGGTACTGCCGCCAGCCAGGATAAACGCCGGCGTCGGGAAGTACGGCAAATTGGGATTTCCGCCGTTATTACAGTTCTGATACTGGGACGGCAGGTTCACTTCCTGCTGCGAGACCGAATAGCGCACCTGCAACGACAGGTCTTCACGCAGCTGGAAGCCGAGTCGCGGACTGAAGCCGATCGTCTTGGAGTCGTACGACACGTAGCTGTTGGCGAGCTGCTGGCGCTGATAGAGGTCGAGGCCGAGCGCGACCCGGTAACCGAGGAAGTAAGGCTCGACGAAGGACAGCTGATAGCCGCGGGTGTACTGGCCGTACTGCACGGCGGCCTTGGCGAACAGGCCGCGGCCGAGCAGGTTTCTCTCCGAGACGCTGACTTCGGCGAGGAAGCCGTCGGATGTCGAATAGCCGCCGGACACCGAGAAATCGCCGGTCGATTTTTCCTCGAGGTCGACGTTGACGATCACGCGGTCAGGCGATGAGCCCGGCTCCTGCGAAACCTTGACGGATTTGAAGAAGTCGAGGTTCTTCAGGCGGCGCTCGGCGCGATCGACCAGCGCGCGGTTATAGGCATCGCCTTCGGAGACGTCGAATTCACGGCGGATGACATAGTCGCGCGTGCGGGTGTTGCCGCGCACGTTGATGCGCTCGATATAGACGCGCGGGCCTTCATCCACAACGTAAGTGATGGAGACTGTATGAGCCTCGAAATTGCGTTCGCCGCGCGGTTTCACCGCCGCGAAGGCAAAGCCCCGGCGCGATGTCTCGATCGACATTTCCTCGACCGACTTCTCGAGCAATTCGGCGTTGTAGATCGAGCCGATATTGACCCGCGACAGAGGGCGCAGGCTTTCGGGGTTGAACGTGGGAATCGTGCTCTGGAAATCGACGGCGGCCACGCGATATTGCTGGCCCTCCTCGATCTTGAAGGTGACGATAAAGCCCCGGACGCTCGGGTCGTATTCGGTCAAGGCGGCAACCACCTGAACGTCGGCATAGCCGTTCTTCAGGTAAAAGCGGCGGATCAGGTCGCGGTCGGCCTCGACGCGGTCCGGATCGTAGATGTCGCCCGATTGCAGGAAGCTCAGCCAGTTCGATTCACGGGTTTTGATCACGTCGCGCAGCCGGAAGGCCGAAAACGCGTTGTTGCCGACGAAATTGATCGAGCTGACGCCGGTCTTCTTGCCTTCCTGGATCTGGAAGATCAGATCGACCCGGTTGTTCGGCTGTTCGATGATCTGCGGCGTGACGGCGACGTCGTAACGTCCGCTGTGGCGGTAGATTTCCGTGATGCGCTGAACGTCGGACTGCACCATCGCGCGCGAAAGCGTGCCGCGCACCTTGGACTGGACTTCAACGGAAAGCTGCTCGTCCTTGACCTTCTTGTTGCCCTCGAAAACGACGCGGCCGATCACCTGGTTCTCGTTCACGACCACAACGATACGGCCGCCGCGGCGGTCGATTCGAACATCCGAAAACAGTCCGGTCTGGATCAGGGCCTTGAGGCCGTCGTCGATAGCCGCATTGTCGAGTTTGCCGCCGGGGCCGGGCTTGAAGTAGGAGCGGATCGTCTCGGCTTCGATGCGGCGGTTGCCCTCGACACCGATCGACTCGACCGTTTGCGCCTGTGCGGCACTCGAAACAACGATTGTGGAAGCAAAAACGGCAGTGGCCACCAAGGCGGCCGGCACAGCGCAACCGATCAGGGCGGCGGCGAGACCGCCCCTTAGAAATCGCATTCCAACCAACATGCGCGGCGCGCCCTTACCCATTCCAGGCCGATCCCTTTCGGAACCGGGAGAGATTCTTCTAAACGTTGCCAACTTGTAGACAATTTCGGCACCCGGGCAAACGCTCTTTCGCACCGCAAATTCAATTTCTTAATAAGACGTTGCCAAAGCGCCACGCATGCCGAAAAGCCTGTTATTTGAACGTGATCCCACCCGAAAACCAGTCTCCACTTTTCGGGCTC
>DASWQB010000135.1:0-3183 GCA_036398335.1 Afipia sp.
TGATCGCTCCGCGATCGGGCCACAAAACTCCGCCTCTCCGAGGCTTGAATAACCGGACGCCGGTTCGCCGGCGTCCATCCCGTCACATCGCAATTTGCTGACAACACTCCGCGGATCTTAATCCGTCGAAGTGGGGACTGACGTGCCATGACTGCTGTTCGGAAGATGACCACCGCCCTTACCCTTGAGCCCGCTCCGTTCGCGATCCGTGCGGAACGTGCCTCGGACGTCGCCGCGCGTGAAGCGCTGCTAGATGCGAGCTTCGGCGAAGGCCGGCATGCGCGCACCTGCCAGCGCCTGCGCGACGGACGTGCGCCCGCCGAAGGCCTCGCCTTCACGGCGGTGCATCAGGGCCGCGTGGTCGGCACCGTGCGGTTGTGGCACGTCAGCGCCGGGGGCATCCCGGCGCTGGTTCTCGGCCCGCTGGCGGTCGATTCCTCCTGCCGCTCGCTCGGGATCGGCGCGGCTTTGATGAATCACGCCCTCGCCGCAGCCAAAGCGCGCGGCCACGGCTCGGTGATCCTGCGCGGCGATCCGGCCTATTACGCGCGCTTCGGCTTTTCTGCGGCCAAGACCGGCGATCTCTCGTTGCCCGGCCCGTTCGAGCGCGAGCGGCTGCTCGCGGTCGAACTGCGCGAAGGCGTACTCGACGGTGCATGGGGCATGATCGTCGCAACCGGCAGCAAGGCGCGGCCCCCTCGCACCAAGACGGGCGGAAAAGCCCACCGCCTTACGCGCCGCGCGGCCTGATCGGTCACGCCATGGACAAGCCATCACGAGTAAGGACCATGCTGATGTTCCTTTTTGCGTTTCGGCTGACTGCCGATCTGCTCCGGCGCTGGTGGCAGTCGCCGGCGCGCCCTCCGGTCGTGAGTGCGATCCGCATTTCGGCGAAAGCGTCCCGGCGCGAGTAAGCCGTGCAGCAATGGCTCTTTTGGCGGCGCCACTTGAATTGTTGTTAGTTGCTTGATTTGAACGCCAAGACGAGGCATTGCGTTTCTTCTCCGCGTCATGGCCGGGGCTCATCCCGTCCATCCACGTCTTATTGCACTATCTTTTGGACATGGATGCCGGCACGAGGCCGGACATGGCACCGTTAACTTCAACATGCAGGTCAATCGCTCATGTCTCGCCGTCTGATTTCGTCCGGTTCGCCATTCGAGAAAGTCGCTGGCTATAGCCGCGCCGTGGTCGATGGAGATTTCTGTTTCGTAGCCGGAACCACGGGCTACGATCCCGTCACAAAAATCCTTCCTGAAGACGTAGCCGAACAGACCCGCAATTGCTTCAAGGTCATCGGCAACGCGCTGAAGG
Source organism: Afipia sp. (assembly GCA_036398335.1). Lineage (GTDB taxonomy): Bacteria > Pseudomonadota > Alphaproteobacteria > Rhizobiales > Xanthobacteraceae > Afipia. The sequence continues at coordinate 1,315 of DASWQB010000135.1, forward strand.
ATGGCGGCTTCGAGATGGCCGACCTTGTTCGCGCGACCTATTACGTCACCGACGCCAAAGACTTCGACGCGGTGTTCGCCGTTTGCGGCGAAACGCTTGGCGAGATACGCCCGGCGGCGACGATTGTTGCGGTCTCCGCCCTCTACAAGCCAGAAATGAAGATCGAGATCGAAGTCACGGCCAAGCGCCGTTCGTGACACGAACGCGACGATGCAATGTTATAAAATACACATCATCGTCGCGCTGTCGCCCATCGGATGATGTGGTGATATAGAGTGCGGTCATGACACATGCCCCCGACCATCACGACCATTCGCATGACCATGATCATGACGGCCACAGCCATGAAGATCATGATCACGCCGGTCATGATCACACGGGCCACAGTCACGCCGGGCATAGCCATGCGCCGGCGAGCTTTGGCACCGCATTCGCCGTCGGCATTGCGCTCAACACCGCATTCGTCGCGATCGAGGCGGGATACGGCTTCATCGCAAACTCCACCGCGCTGCTGGCGGACGCGGGCCATAATCTGTCCGATGTCCTTGGCCTCGTGGTGGCGTGGATCGCCGCCGTGCTATCGAAACGCCCGCCGACGCCAAGGCTGACCTATGGCCTTCGCAATAGCTCCATCCTGGCAGCATTGCTCAACGCGATCCTACTGCTGATCGCTTCGGGCGCGATCCTGCTCGAAGCTATTCAGCGCCTGATACATCCCGAGCCGATCGCCGGCAAAACGGTGATCGTCGTAGCCACCATCGGCATCTTCATTAACGGCTTCACGGCATGGCTGTTCGCGTCCGGCCGCAAGACAGATATCAATATCCAGGGTGCCTATCTGCATATGATGGCGGATGCCGCCGTTTCGCTCGGCGTCGTTGTCGCCGCTGCCGTCATCCTGATGACCGGCTGGCTGTGGATCGACCCAACGATGAGTCTTGTGATCGTCGCCGTGATCGTCTGGGGCACATGGGGATTGCTGCGGGAAAGCACAGCGATGTCGTTGGCGGCTGTTCCGTCAAAGATAGATCCTGCCGCCGTGCGAACCTTTCTTTCTACCTTACCCGGCGTCGCCTCGGTGCATGACCTGCACATCTGGCCGATGAGCACCACCGAAACAGCGCTGACGGCACATCTTGTGACGCCCGCCGGCAACCCGGGCGACGCATTTCTGGTCGAGACCTGCCACCAGCTCAACAATCGCTTCAAAATTGGCCATGCGACGCTGCAAATCGAAACATCGGCGGACGTGCATTGCACGTTGAAACCTGATCACGTGATATGACGGCGCGGTGACGTCCGAAAGCGCGGCGGAAAGATTGGCAAAACAGCGCACAAGCCTTGATTTCATCGGCGATTTGTCGTTTTCAACGTCGGCAGGTTTGCGTATGCGAGCCGGAGCCTAACGCCATCCTTTCTTGAAATAATCCGGAGATTTTCGATGTCGTCCAACGTGTACGCGCGCATCAGCGGCCCGATCGTCATGGTCGGCTTCGGCTCCATCGGCAAAGGCACGCTGCCGCTGATCGAGCGGCATCTCGACTACGACAAGTCGCGCGTCACGGTGATCGATCCCAAGGACGAAGGCCGCAAGGCACATTGCGAGAAGCACAATGTGCGCTTCATCCAGCAGGCAGTGACCAAGGACAATTATCGCGAATTGCTGACCCCGCTGCTCACTGAAGGCGGCGGTCAGGGATTTTGCGTCAATCTTTCGGTCGACACTGGCTCCGCCGATATCATGGAGCTCTGCAACGAACTCGGCGCGCTCTATATCGACACGGTGAATGAGCCCTGGCTCGGCTTCTATTTCGACGCGTCGAAGGGGCCGGAGGCGCGATCCAACTATGCGCTGCGCGAGGCCACGCT
>DASWQB010000136.1:0-1677 GCA_036398335.1 Afipia sp.
CGGGCATTTCCACAAACAGTAGAGCGATCCGCAATCAGGCATTCATCTCAAGTGTTCATGGACTCGAAGAATTCCGCGTTGTTCTTGGTGTTGCGGAGCTTGTCGAGCAGGAAGTCGATGGCGTCCATCGTACCCATCGGATTGAGGATACGCCGCAGCACATACATCTTCTTGAGCAATTGCGGATCGGTGATGAGTTCTTCCTTGCGCGTGCCCGAGCGCGAAATGTCGATCGCCGGGAACGTGCGCTTGTCCGAAACCTTACGATCCAGAATGAGTTCCGAGTTGCCGGTGCCCTTGAACTCTTCGAAGATCACTTCGTCCATGCGGCTGCCGGTATCGACCAGCGCGGTCGCGATGATGGTCAGCGAGCCGCCTTCCTCGATATTGCGTGCGGCACCGAAAAAACGCTTCGGCCGCTGCAAGGCGTTGGCATCGACGCCGCCGGTCAGCACCTTGCCGGATGACGGCACCACGGTGTTGTAGGCGCGGCCGAGGCGGGTGATCGAATCCAGCAGGATCACGACGTCGCGGCCATGCTCCACCAGGCGCTTGGCCTTTTCGATCACCATTTCGGCGACCTGAACGTGACGCACCGCCGGTTCGTCGAAGGTCGAGGAAACAACCTCACCTTTCACCGAGCGCTGCATGTCGGTGACTTCTTCCGGACGCTCGTCGATCAGAAGCACGATCAGATAGCATTCGGGATGATTGGCCGTGATCGAATGCGCGATGTTCTGCATCAGCACCGTCTTGCCGGTGCGCGGCGGCGCGACGATCAGCGCGCGCTGACCCTTGCCGATCGGAGCCACGATGTCGATGACCCGAGCCGATAAATCCTTGCGGGTCGGATCGTCAATCTCAAGACGGAAACGCTCGTCCGGAAACAGCGGGGTGAGGTTGTCGAAATTGACCTTGTGCTTGGATTTTTCCGGCTCTTCAAAGTTCAGCGTGTTGACCTTGAGAAGCGCGAAATAACGCTCGCCCTCTTTGGGGCTGCGAATCTGGCCTTCGATGGTATCGCCGGTGCGCAAACCGAAACGGCGGATCTGCGAGGGCGAGACATAAATATCGTCCGGACCGGGCAGATAATTGGCATCCGAGGATCGCAGGAAGCCGAAGCCGTCCGAAAGAATCTCGACAACGCCTTCACCGATGATGTCGGTCTCCTGGCTCGCCATCAGCTTGAGAATGGCGAACATCAGCTCCTGCTTGCGCATGGTGCTGGCATTTTCGACCCCAAGCTCTTCGGCGAAAGAGACGAGCTCCGCCGGCGTCTTGGCTTTGAGGTCTTGTAGTTTCATTTCCCTCATGGGGTGGTCCTGTAGAAGAAAGAGATTGGGGGGAAGCAAGAAGGGTTCGGCCTGCTGAAAACGCGGACAACTACAAAACAGAAGTCCGCAGGTCTTGAGCGAAGGTGCCTTAAGCGTGGAAGGTGCCGGGAGGCCTTGAACCTGATGTGACGGCCGGCCGAGAAACCGGAACGCAATCACATCCGCCTGCGTGGGGTAGGATCGCCGCAATATAGAAAATTGCAGGGCAACGCGCAAGAACATCGTTTAAGCAGACTGCCGCCCGGCAATACCTTGAGCCGCAAAGGGTTAAAACGGCTTCACAATGACCAGAATGACGATCGCGATCATCAGCACCGCCGGTACTTCATTCAGAATCCTGTAA
>DASWQB010000137.1:0-3247 GCA_036398335.1 Afipia sp.
AGGTGCTTGTCGAGCGTGAAACGTCCGAGCTTTAACCCGCCCACCCGTTCGGCCAGCGCGCGCGCGGCGCGGATCACGAGGTTGTCTTCGCCCTCGCCGCACTCGGCGGCGCGCGGACCGGTCGTGGTCAGGCTCAATTCCGCGCCCGGCACCAGCGTGAGACGATCGGCGCAATCGGCGAAGGCAACGATACTGTCGAGGTCGTGATAGCCGTCCGGTCGGCGGCCGAGCACCCGAAGCGTCAAATTGACCTTGGCGCGCGCGGTGTCAGTCAAAATGCTCATACGAAAAATGCTTTCTTGTCATGCGCGGGCTTGACCCGCGCATCCATCGAAAGACCTATTCAGGAAGATGGATTGCCGGGTCAAGCCCGGCAATGACATCTGGAAAAACCGCCAACTCCTACACGGCAGACTAGCCGCCGCTGCCTCCGTCCTTTTTCTTCTCGTTGGACGCCGCTGCCGCGGGAGGCTCATCGGGCAGGCCGTCCTTGAGCTTGGCGTCGATTCTCGGCAGGTCTTCCGGCTCGGGCTTGAGGTCCTTGGCATGCTGCCACTGGAATTTGGCTTCCAGCGTGCGCCCGACCCGCCAATAGGCATCGCCGAGATGATCGTTGATGGTCGGATCTTCCGGCTTCAAATCGATCGCGCGCTCCAGCGTCTTCACCGCGTTGTCGTAATCGGCGATGCGGTAATAGGCCCAGCCCAGCGAGTCGACGATGAAGCCGTCATCGGGCCGCTGATCGACCGCGCGGCGGATCATCGACATTCCCTGATCCAGGTTGATGCCCTGATCGACCCACGAATAGCCCAGATAGTTCAGCACATGGGCCTGCTCGGGCTGCAGCTCCAGCGCCTTCTTCAAATCCGCTTCCGCTTTCGGCCACTGCTTGGAACGCTCCTCGCAGATGCCGCGGAAGTAATACAAAACCCAGTTCGGCTTTTCGGAATCCGTGGCGTCGATGCCCTGTCCGTAGGTTTTCGAGCAATCGTCGAACTTCTTGCGCGCGCGCTCGATATTGCCGAGCGCCGTGATCGCCTCGACATCCTTCGGATCCTCGGACGTGACGATTTTCAGGATCTTCAACGCTTCGTCGGTGCGATCGACCGCATCGAGATCGGTGGCGAGCTGGATCTGGGCGTTGCGCTTGAGCGCCGAATTCGCCGGCACGCGCTCATACACCTTGATCGCCATTTGCGGCTTCTTCACCGACTCGTACAAATCGCCGAGTGAGAGCAGCGCCAGCGCATGGTTCGGATTGAGGTACAGCGCCAGTTGCAGATAGACCAGCGCAAGGTCCTCGCCGCCGCGCCGGGTCAGCGATGCGCCGATGCCGTAGAGTGCCTCGGCCGCGCCGGTCTGCGGCGAATCGACCAGCGGACCAAGCCGCCTGCCGGCCTTGATCTCGCGCAGCGCTTCGATCACCAGCGGGTGGCGGGCGAGCTTCTTGTCGAACTTCTCGTAAACCTCGATCGCGTCGGCCCTGTCCTTGTTGTGCGACAGCCAGCGGCCGTAGGAATCCGCCACGCGCAGCGCGCCGTCGTCGAGCTTGTAGGCGCGCTCGAAACGGGCACCGGCTTCCTTTTGCTTGTCGGCAAGCTCAAGGATCATGCCGGCATGCAGATCCTTGAACAGCGGATACCAATCCGGACCGGCCAGCTTGTCGATCGTGGCGACAGCCCCCGCGGTGTTGCCCGCGCCATAGGCGGCCCAGCCTGAGAGCAGCGTGGCGACCAGATCGGTAATCGGTCCGCGCACCGACTGATTGATGTTCTGCTGCGCGAGCGCGTATTGTTTCAGCTTCAACGCGCGCACGCCCATCACGAGCCGGGCCACGCGGTTGTTCTTGTCGACGGCGAGAATGCGATCGGCAAACTTCACGGCCTCGTCGATGTCGCCATCGGCAAGAGCGGAGATGAAGGCACGGTCGAGAAGATCGGCGTTCTTCGGATCGGTGCGCAATGCGGAGCGATAGAAGGCGGCGGCTGATCCTGCATCACGATCCACGCTGGCGCGGCGCGCGGCGAGATAACTGCCCGCCGTGGTCAATTCCTGCAGATCGCGCGCGGTCGGATAGGGAGCGGATTTCGCGTCGGACTTGCTGGTATCGGATTTGGATTCGTCCTGCGCCCAGACCGGCGCGGCGAACGGCGCAGCCATCATCGAAGCGGCGACGCATGTGGCAATCGCCAAACGACTGAACCCGAGATTGAAACCGGGCATGAACTTTAGGGAATTGAAACGGACTGAAGACATCACGCGCGCCGGCTCCATGATCGTGAATGTCGCGGGCCAAAAAGCAGGGCCGGCGAGGACGCGACAATGACCCTTTTGGCCATTGTTCGCAAGGATCGGGATACTCCCCCGACCCGCCCTGACAGTGTGGCGTTATCGTGGCGGGACGCCGCCCTCGCGCAAACGTGCTGTCCGCTTGACAGAACGACTGCGGTATTGGACGTCGGCCAGAGGCTCACCGTGGCCGGGAGGATATATTGCGCTGGGTTATCCGTTCAAAAATTCATAACGCGACAGTGACCGAGGCCAATCTCGCCTATATCGGCTCCATCACCATCGACAAGGAACTCATCGAACGCGCGGGGCTATGGGTCGGCGAGCGGGTGCTGGTGGTGTCGAACACGTCCGGGGCTCGCCTTGAGACATACGTTATCGAGGGGCCAAGACATTCGGGCGCGATCTGCATGAACGGCGCCGCCGCCCATCTCATCAAGCAGGGCGATCAGGTCATCATTATGGGTTTTGAATTGGTGCAGGCGCCCATTGAGCCAAAAGTCATTCTTGTCGACGCAAACAACCGGTTCGCGCGCGATCTGACGGAGGTGGCCGGAACGGCCGTGGATGCCAAGTCGCCTTCACAATAGTCTCGGCTCACATGCCCTGATAGTTCGGCCCGCCGCCGCCTTCGGGTGGAACCCAGGTGATGTTGCCGTTCGGGTCCTTGATGTCGCAGGTTTTGCAATGCACGCAGTTCTGCGCGTTGATCTGGAAACGCGGCCCCGAGGTTTCCTCGATCCATTCATAGACCCCGGCGGGGCAGTAACGGTTAGACGGACCGGCGAACACGTCGTGCTCGGACGATTTTTGCAATGCCATGTCCGCGACCTTGAGGTGGATCGGCTGGTCCTCCTCATGATTGGTGTTGGACAGGAACACCGAGGACAATTTGTCGAAGGTCAGTTTGCCGTCGGGCTTCAATCCCGGCCGCACCGCGTGTTCCTTCGCATGATCT
>DASWQB010000138.1:0-1510 GCA_036398335.1 Afipia sp.
AAATCCGCGGTGCCAATCTCGATGCCAACTACAATTACGCCAACGACATGCTTCGCCGGCTGCGCCGGATTCCAGGCGTCGCCGATGCGCGAATTCAGCAATCGCCGAACTATCCAACCTTCAATGTCGATGTCGACCGTACGCGCGCGCAGTATCTTGGAGTGACAGAGCGCGATGTGACCAATAGCCTTGTGGTGAATCTCGCCGGTTCTTCACAGGTCGCGCCCACCTATTATCTCAATCCGGATAACGGTGTGTCCTATGTCGTTGCGATGCAGACGCCGCAATATCAAATCGATTCGCTCAACAAGTTGCAGACAGTGCCGATCAATGCCCCCGGCGCGAATACACTGACGATTTTGGGCGGCATTGCAGACGTCAATCGCGCCCGTTCCAACGCCATATTCTCGCAATATGACATTCAGACCTTGGTGCAGATTTTTGCCACCACGACCGGACGCGATCTTGGCGCGGTCGAAAAAGACATTCGCCAAGTAATCGCCGACACCGCCAAGGACGTGCCGAAGGGGAGCTCAGTCGTGCTGCTCGGGCAGGTGCAGACGATGAACAGCGCTTTTTCCGGGCTGCTGTTCGGTCTGTTGGGCGCCATCGTGCTCATTTATCTTTTGATCGTCGTCAACTTCCAGTCATGGTCCGATCCACTGGTCATCGTCTCCGCGCTTCCCGCGGCGATCGCGGGAATTATCTGGATGCTGTTCATTACGGGAACGCCGTTGTCGGTGCCCGCACTCACTGGCGCCATCATGTGCATGGGTGTCGCGACTGCCAACTCCGTGCTGGTCATCGCGTTCGCGCGTGAACGCCTGGACCATCTCGGCGATCCGACCGCCGCAGCGCTGGAGGCGGGATTCGTCCGCTGCCGTCCGGTGTTGATGACGGCACTCGCCATGATCATCGGTATGGCGCCGATGGCCTTCGGCCTCGGCGACGGCGGCGAACAGAACGCGCCGCTCGGCCGGGCCGTGATCGGCGGCCTGATTTTCGCAACCGTTGCAACCCTTATATTCGTGCCCGTCGTATTCAGCATGGTGCATCACAAGCGCTATGCGAAGGGCAATCTGGATTCCCCGGAGACATCTCATGCCGTCTGACGACCAGCAGGTTCATCTCTCGCGGCGCAAGATGCGCACCGCCGGCATTGTTGCGGGCGTCCTCGTCATCCTGACCGTCGTAACCGGCATCGTGACGCGTGAGAACGGTAACGCCAAATTGCGCGAGTGGACCGACGCGCAGGCAATCCCCACGGTCGCGGTTGGCGCGCCTAACCTAAAGCCACCCAGCGGAGCGCTGACATTGCCTGGCCGCATTGAGGCGAATTATCGCGCGCCGATCTTCGGGCGGGTGAGTGGCTATCTGAAGGCATGGTATGTCGATATCGGTGCTCCAGTGAAGGCCGGCCAGTTGCTTGCTGAAGTCGATGCGCCGGACCTTGATCAGCAACTGCTTCAGTCACGCGCCGACCTTGCCAATGCGGAAGCCTCTTCAAAAC
>DASWQB010000139.1:0-18575 GCA_036398335.1 Afipia sp.
GCGGCATTCAGCTTCGCCGGCAACATTTATGGTTCGACCTTCTTCATGGCGACCGGCTTTCACGGCTTCCACGTGCTGGTCGGCACCATTTTCCTGCTGGTCTGCCTGTTCCGTGTCTATGCCGGGCACTTCACCCCGACCCAGCATCTCGGCTTCGAATTCGCCGCCTGGTACTGGCATTTCGTCGACGTGGTGTGGCTGTTCCTGTTCATCTGCATTTACGTCTGGGGCCACGGCGCTGAAACCATGGCCCACGGCGCGCACTGATCCGCGCGCGATGTTACGAAAAAGCGGCCGTGAGGCCGCTTTTTTATTGGCTCAGCGGATGAAGGCCGCGCCGGTTGCCGGCATGAGCGATGAATGATGCTGCGCGATCAGCCACTCGGCTCTCTGCCTGACGAGCACGATGCTGTAGCGCGCGGCAAACAAGGTCTGGCGGCCATCAAGCGAACGGAAAAGATCATAATGCCCGGCGATGGCTGCGATATCGGGTGCAAACGACCGCGCCGCATACACGCCGAGCTTGACGGTCAGGCCGAGGCGCGCGGCCTCAATAAAATAGGCCCTCATGTTATCGGGTGACGCCGTTATGTCCCGCGACAGCGTCCCCCACAACAGGGCATCGGGTGTATAGAGGCGCGCCACCGCTTCGCCATCCCCGGCGTTGAAATGCTTCACCCAGCGCTCAACGGTGGTGGTGGCCTCGCTCATGCTAAATTCTCCGTTGCCGGGTCTTCGGCGGCAATATCGACCAAGAATCGACCAAGACATCGCGGCCTTTCTTTGGGATAATCGGCTTTCTCTTGGATCACTCCCGCATGACTGAACCATCGTCAGAACCCGCCGTCCAGAACGGTGCTTCTCCGCAAAAAATATCGCCTTTCGTCGCCGGGCTGAAATGCCGGTGCCCGCGGTGCGGCAAGGGGAAGTTGTTCGCGGGTTTTCTGGAATTGAAGCCGCGCTGTGAGCAATGCGGACTCGATTACGCTTTCATTGATGCCGGTGACGGTCCGGCGGTGTTCATCATCATGATTGCTGGTTTCATCGTGGTCGGCGCGGCGCTGGCGGTCGAGATCAAGTACCAGCCGCCGTTCTGGGTGCATGCCATGCTGTGGTTGCCGCTGATCGCCGCAACCACGCTGTTGCCGCTGCGCCCGATGAAGGCGCTGCTGATCGCCCTGCAATATCATCACAAGGCGGCCGAGGGGCGGCTTGTGAAAAAAGACCCGCTATGACGCAGGCCGCCGCGCGTCCGCGCGGAACATTCGGCATGGCCGTCATCGCGCTTGTGATGGTGACGGTGCTGACCGGCCTCGGCGTCTGGCAATTGCAGCGCCGCATCGAGAAGCATGCGCTGATCGCGGCGCTGACCGAGCGTCTTGCCACTGCGCCCGTGCCGCTACAGTCCCCTTCCGATTGGAAGAACTTGTCGCCCGCGCGGGACGAATTCCGCCGCGTCAGTTTCACCGCGACTTTCGAGCCGAAACCCGATGCGATGGTCTATAGCTCGGGCTCCGCCGTGCGCGAGGATATCGCCGGGCCCGGCACCTGGGCATTCCTGCCCGCGCGCCTCGCGGACGGCAGCATCGTCGTCGTCAACTCTGGTTTTGTGCAGAACACGATGCAGGACCGCGCGCAGCAGGATCGCGCGGCGGGCCGTTTGGTCACTGGCGTACCGGTCGTGTTGACTGGCTATTTGCGCTTTCCCGAAAGCGCCGGCGCACTGACGCCGCATGAAGATATCGGCAAGCGGCTGTGGTTCACCCGCGATCAGCGTGCGATGGCGCTGGCGCTCGGCTGGGGCGATGTCGCGCCGTTCTATCTCGATCTTGAGAGTCCCGTCCCCGCCTCGGGCGTACCGAAGCCGGGGCCGCTTGTGGTGCATCTGAAGGATGATCATCTGCAATATGCCATCACATGGTTCGGCCTCGCTGCCGCCGTGCTGATCGCATTTGGTTTCTGGCTGGCAGGCCGCCCTCGCGCCTGAATGCAGCCGCATTGAACCGGCTTTCTGAGACGGCTTTGCGGGGCGGAGCCTTCCTTGTGAAGGGGGGAAGCAGCCGGTAAGGTGCCGCTCTGATCCACTGTCGATTAGAAATATAATCATTGTTTATCAAAGGCTTGCGTAGTCTTTCCGAGCCTTTGGAGGGTGTGTTGACGAGCTACATTTCGACCCGGGGCGAGGCTCCGAAACTCGGTTTTTGCGATGTGATGCTGACCGGGCTGGCCCGGGACGGCGGCCTTTACGTGCCGCAGGTCTGGCCGGCGCTCAGCCATCAGGCGATCGCCGGTTTTCTTGGACGGCCCTATTGGGAAGTTGCGGTCGAGGTCATCAGGCCGTTTGTCGGCGGCGAGATCTCCGACGCGGATCTTGGCCGCATGGCGAACGAGGCTTATGCCACCTTCCGTCACCCTGCTGTGGCGCCGCTGCGCCAAAGCGGCGCAAACCAATTTGTGCTGGAGCTGTTTCACGGCCCGACGCTGGCGTTCAAGGACGTCGCGATGCAGCTTCTGGCGCGGCTGATGGATCATGTGCTGGCCAAGCGCGGTCAGCGCACGACCATCGTGGTCGCAACCTCAGGCGACACTGGCGGCGCGGCCGTCGATGCGTTTGCCGGCCTGAACAATGTCGATCTGATCGTGCTGTTCCCGAACGGACGCATCTCGGACGTTCAGCGCCGCATGATGACCACGACCGGCGCGGCCAATGTCCATGCGCTCGCGGTTGAAGGCACCTTCGACGATTGCCAGGCCATCGTGAAGGGCCTGTTCAATCATCACGCCTTCCGCGATCAGGTGTCGCTGTCCGGCGTCAATTCGATCAACTGGGCGCGGATCGTCGCGCAGACGGTTTACTATTTCACGTCGGCGGTCGCGCTGGGCGCGCCTTCGCGGCAGATCGACTTCACCGTGCCGACCGGAAATTTCGGCGACATCTTTGCGGGCTATGTCGCCAAGCGGATGGGACTGACGATCCGGCGGTTGCGCGTCGCCGCCAACGTCAACGATATTCTGGCGCGCACGCTGAAGACCGGCATCTACGAAGTGCGCGAGGTCCAGGCGACGCAGTCGCCATCGATGGACATTCAAATCTCGTCGAACTTCGAACGGTTGTTGTTCGAAGCCTCTGGCCGCGACAGCGCCCTTGTCCGCGCGCTGATGGCCTCGCTGTCGCAATCGGGCCGTTTCGTTTTGCCGGATGCGCTGCTCGCGGCCATCCGCGCCGACTTCGATGCCGGCCGCGCCGACGAGACCGAATGCGTCAGCGCGATCCGCGCGGCATGGCGCGAGGCCGGCGATCTGGTCGATCCGCATACCGCCGTGGCGCTGGCGGTGGCCGAGCGCGACAACGCCGATTCGAAAGTTCCGGACATTGTTTTGTCCACGGCGCATGCCGCGAAATTTCCCGACGCCGTGGAGGCCGCTTGCGGCGTGCGCCCGGAATTGCCGGCCTGGCTGGGCGAGCTGATGACGAAACAGGAACACATCAAGGTCGTTAAAAACGACCAGACTGAAATCGAGCGATTCGTGCTCTCGGTGAGCCGCGCCGCAAAACAGGGAATCGCAGGATGAGCGTCAACGTCACCAAACTGGCCTCGGGCCTCACTGTCATCACCGATACGATGCCTCATCTGGAAACGGCGGCGCTCGGAGTGTGGACGGGTGTCGGCGGGCGCGACGAGAAGGTCGATGAGCATGGCATTTCGCATTTGCTCGAACACATGGCGTTCAAGGGAACGACCAAGCGTAGTGCGCGCGAGATTGTCGAGGAGATCGAAGCCGTCGGCGGTGATCTCAACGCAGCCACCAGCAGCGAGACCACGGCCTATTACGCGCGCGTGCTGAAAGCCGATGTCCCGCTCGCCATCGATGTGCTGTCGGATATTCTCGCCAATCCGTCTTTCGATGCTGAGGAGCTGGAGCGGGAAAAGAGCGTCATCGTCCAGGAGATCGGCGCGGCGGCGGATACGCCGGACGATCTGGTGTTCGAACACTTAAGTGAACTCGCCTATCCCGATCAGCCGATGGGCCGCTCGCTGCTCGGCACGGCGCAGACGCTGGCCACATTCGATCGCGATAAGCTGCGCGGATATCTCAAGACCCATTACCATGGCCCGGACATGGTGGTTGCGGCAGCGGGCGCTGTTACCCATGAGCGTATCGTTGCAGAGGTGCAGGACCGTTTCGCCGGATTCGACTCTTCCGCCGCGCCGAAACCCGCGCCGGCCTCGTTCGGCAAAGGCGGTTCGCGCGTGGTTCGCCGCGAGCTTGAACAGGCGCATCTCACGCTGGCGCTCGACGGCCTTCCGCAGCGCGACGAGAAGCTTTTCAGCCTTCAGGTCTTCACCAATATCCTTGGCGGCGGCATGTCATCGCGGCTGTTTCAGGAGGTGCGCGAGAAGCGCGGGCTTTGCTATTCGATTTACACTTTCCATGCCGCCTATTCCGACACCGGCTTCTTCGGTCTCTATACCGGCACCGACCCGGCCGATGCGCCGGAGATGATGGAAGTGATTGTCGATGAGATGAACGAGGCGGTCGAAACGCTGACCGAGGCCGAGATCGCGCGGGCCAAGGCGCAGATGAAGGCCGGGCTGCTGATGGCGCTGGAAAGCTGCAGCTCACGCGCCGAGCAGATGGCGCGGCATATCCTGTCTTATGGCCGTCCGTTGACGGCGGAGGAGTTGATCGCCCGGATCGAGGATGTAACCGTGACCTCCACACGTGATGCCGCCCGGGGTCTGCTCAGCCGCAGCCGCCCCGCCGTCGTCGCACTTGGCAGTGGCCGGGGGCTGGACAAGGCCGTCTCTCGGGCGGAAGGATTATCGAAACCGAAGGCGCGTTTGCTGCTTCATTAGGTCACCGGTTGCATGGCGCTCCATGCGCTCGACTTGGCGGAGGGTTGAACATGGCCCTGTTTCGTTTGCCGTCGGCTTCGCCGCCCGCGCTCGCACCGCGTGGCCGGGGACTGCTGCTGCGCGTACCGGATCTGTCCGACTATGCGCAATGGGCAGCCTTGCGCGAACAGAGCCGCGAATTTCTCACCCCATGGGAGCCGATCTGGCCATCGGACGATCTGACGCGCGCGGGTTTTCGCCGGCGATTGCGCCGCTACACCGAGGACATTCTTGAAGACCGCGCCTATCCATTCATCATCATCCGAGAAGAGGACGATGCGCTGATCGGTGCGGTGACACTGGCAAATGTGCGCCGTGGTATCGTGCAGAGCGGCAGTATCGGTTACTGGATCGGGCAGCCTTTTGCGCGCCGCGGATATATGACGGCGGCGCTGCGGGTGCTTTTGCCGACGCTGTTCGGAGAACTCAATTTGCACCGCGTCGAGGCGGCCTGTATCCCGACCAATATTTCTTCCGCGCGGGTGCTTGAGAAATGCGGTTTTGCCCGCGAGGGCTTGGCCCGCCGTTATCTGTGCATCAACGGCGTGTGGCAGGACCATTATCTCTATGGGCTGATCGACGACGATTTCCGCGGATAAACCCTATTTTCACAGGGCGGTGATATCCCAGTTTCTCATAGCGGCCCGAGCGTCTTATATGTCTCCATTCGCCTTGGGTTAGCCGCCATTGCCCTGTTATAAGGCATCTTCCAAAATCCTTTCGTATCCCATCCGCCGGTAAGTCCACGATGAAGCGCGACGAGATTTACAATCTTGCCCTGTCCGAGACGTCGTCTCGCAGGGCGCGGACTGGCAAGGCGCTTTCTGGCCGAACCTGTGCCGGGACGATTCTGGCCTTTGCGATGAGCGCGGTTCTTGCCGGCTGCGGCGGCGGGAGCAACCTGTTTGGTTCCTCATCTGCGCCGTCATCGTCCAGCAGTCCCTCGCTTGGTGACAGGTTCGGCCAAATCTTCGGTGGCCAATCGCAGGCCGTCGGCGAAGCAGCACCCCCGGCCGCCGCCGACGCGCCGACCTGTCCGCAGGTGGCGATCCGTTTCGGGGCATCGACGCTCGCTGTCGGTCTTCCGGGGAAGCAGGCCGCCGGTTCGGATTTACGCTTCCAGGCTTCCATCGTCCGCACCGCGCGCGATTGCTCTCTGCTTGCTGGCCAGATCAAGGCTCGGGTCGGCATTCAGGGCCGCATCGTCGTCGGGCCGGCGGGGGCGCCGCCGAGCGTGGACATCCCGATGCGCATCGCGGTGGTGAAGGAAGGGCTATCGCCCAAGGTGGTCTTCACCAAGTCCTATCGCACCAATGTCCAGATTCCACCGGACGCGCCAAATGTCGACTTCAGCCTGGTTGCGGAAGACATCATTTATCCGGTGCCGCCGGGTGACGACGGCGAATCCTATGTCTTCTATGTCGGCTTTGATCCTGAAGGCCTGAAGCCCGAGCCGCGCCCGAGGGCGGGAAGACGGCCAAAAGCGTGAGCCCAATATTTGCCGAGGTAAACTCAATAAAAAAGCCGGTCCTAGGACCGGCTTTTTTCTGATGAATATAAAACGGGCGGTTGCTGTTTAGTTCAGCTTCTCACGAACGTCTTTGATGCTCTTGTCGAGCAGACCTTCTGCGAGCGATCCCTTCACCGTCTGCGACAATACGCTGGTCGCGGCGGTTACCGCAGCCTCGGCGGCGGCCGCCCGGACGTCGGCGAGGGCCTGCTGTTCCGCCATCGCGATCTTGTTCTCGGCAGATTTGGTGCGGCGGGCGACAAAATCTTCCATCTTCGCCTTGGCCTCGACCGCGATACGCTCGGCCTCTGCCTTGGCGCCAGCGACGATATCCTGCGCCTCCTGCTCGGCGGCAGCGCGGCGCGTACGATACTCGGTGACCAGTTGCTGTGCCTCTTCCTTGAGGCGGCGGGCATCGTCGAGTTCCTTGCTGATCCGATCAGCACGATTGTCGAGCGCACTCAAAATGACGCGATGAACGCCGAAATAGCCGAACACGCAGAGCAAAATGACGAAGGCGACGGCAACCCAGAATTCAGCTTCATGCAACATCGGTTTACACCTTCAGGGATGCGTTGACAGCGCTGTCGACGCTTTTTGCGTCCGGCGCGACGCCGGTGAGACGTTCGACGATCGCGGATGTTGCGTCCGCCGCGATCGACTTGACGTTGCCCATCGCCTTTTCGCGCATGGCGTCGATGGTCTTTTCTGCTTCCGAGAGTTTGCCGGCGAGGTTTGCCTCGAGCGTCTTGCGCTCAGCTTCCGACTGAGCGCTGAGCTTCTCTCGGGTCTCGGCGCCGATTGCCTGCGCGCGTGCGCGGGCAGCGGCAAGCTCGGTCTCGTAGGCTTTCAGGGCCTCGTCCGATTCGTCCTTCAGCTTTTGTGCTTCGGACAGATCACCTTCGATAAGGCCCTCGCGGGTCGAAATCAGCGCTCCCACACGCGGCAGCGCGAATTTCGAAACGATGAAATAGAGCAGCGCAAAGGCAATCGCGAACGACACCAGCTGAGAAGCGAAGGTGTCTTTCTCGAAGGGCGGAAACGCGGCCTTACCGGAGCTTTCGGTATGGGCAGTCGTCCCCGTTGCGTGGCCCTTTTCGGTCGCCATGGACGTCTCCTGTCTGCGCGGACCGATCGGTCCGCGTCATCCCAAAATGCTTAGACCGCGAACAGCAGCAGCAGTGCGACCAGCAGCGAGAAGATGCCGAGCGCTTCGGTCACGGCGAAGCCGAAGATCAGGTTCGCGAACTGGCCCTGCGAAGCGGAAGGGTTGCGCAGCGCGCCGTTGAGGAACTGGCTGAAGATCATGCCGACGCCGATGCCGGCGCCGCCCATGCCGAGGGTGGCGAGACCTGCGCCGATGTACTTTGCTGCTACTGGATCCATGGTGAAACTCCTTCTTGGGGTGTTCGATGAGAGAAACGAAATCCGGTCGTGTCTTGAACTCAGTGTCCGGGATGAAGCGCGTCGTTGAGGTAGATGCAAGTCAGAATGGCGAAAACATAGGCCTGTAGGAACGCGACCAGCAGTTCGAGCGCTGTGAGCGCCGTGGTCATCGCCAGCGGTAAAGCGGCGCCGAAAATGCCGACCGCGCCAAGCGCGCCAAGCGAGGCGACGAAGCCCGCGAACACTTTCAGGGTGATATGGCCCGCCAGCATGTTGGCGAACAAACGCACCGAATGCGACACCGGCCGCGACAGGAACGAGATCACTTCGATCACCATGATCAGCGGCAGGATGTAAATCGGGATGCCCGAGGGCACGAACAGCTTGAAGAATTTGAAGCCGTTTTTGTAGAGGCCATAAAGCAGCACGGTCAGGAACACCATCAGCGCCAGCGCGACAGTGACGATCAGATGGCTTGTGACGGTGAAGGTGAAGGGAACGATGCCGATCAGGTTGGCAGTCAGAATGAACGTAAAGATCGAGAACACGAACGGGAAGAATTTCATGCCCTCTTCGCCGACGCTGGATCGCAACGTGTTGGCGACGAATTCATAAGTCAGCTCGGCGAGCGACTGGAAGCGGCCCGGCACCACGCTGCGCGCGGCGCTGCCGCCGATCATCAAAAGCGAGATCGCGCCGACTGCGGCGAACATGTAGGCGGAGGAATTGGTGAAAGCGATCTCCTGACCGCCAATATGGCCGAGGGAGAAGATCTTATGGATCTCGAACTGATGGATCGGATCGGCCATCCCGAAGTGTCTTTCATCAAGTGCCGGTCAGACCGGCCCGTCGAACAATGCGTTTTGCCCTGCCGGAGAATGCCGGCGTTTCCCTAAGAGCGATCGGACTTGCCGCTGGATGCGAGGCCTGCGGCCCGCATCACGTTGATTACGCCGGCAGCAAAGCCGAGCAGAAAAAACACGATGAGTCCCCAGGGGGATGTCGACAACAAACGGTCGAAACCCCAGCCGATGACCGCTCCGACAAGAACGCCCGCGATCAGTTCGGATGAAAGGCGGAAACCGCGTGCCATCGCCGATGCGTTGGCGGAAGCGGTCCCGCTCTTGCCTTCCGACTGTTCTATCCGGGCTAAACGGTCTTTCCTGCTGATGGAAAGCCGGTCAGCCAAGCGACCGAGTCTTGCGGAGAGCGCGGTTTCTTCGGCGGAAGGTCCGCTTGTTCTTCCATCCTTGCCGCGTCCGTTTTTATGTGTGCCGTCCGCCATTGCCGCCGACACCATAGGTTACGTCGCGAGATATCGGAAAAACGTCCTGTCACCCCAGAAACCGCGCGGACCATACTGGCGGCATATCGTCAAGTCAAGATTGGCTGATGAATGCATATGATATTGAATTGGTTGATTTATTTGAAGAAATTTCAGTGCGTTGCGCGACTATGACGCGATGCGAAAACTGGCCGTCACGATGGCATATTGCGCGGGCGTCGCCGGTCTGTTCGGATGCGGCGCATTTCAGCCGCCGGAGTTCAGATGACACGATCGATCGACTACTATTTCTGTCTGCAATCGCCATGGGCCTATATTGGCGACGCTCCGTTCCATAAAGTTGCGTCAGCCCACCGACTGACGGTGAACTACAAGCCGATGCCGCTGCTTGACGTGTTTTCGGAGACCGGAGGTCTGCCGCTCGGAAAGCGTCATCACGCCCGGCAGAGTTACCGGATCGTCGAACTGCAGCGCTGGCGCGACAAACGCGGCCTCGACTTCCATCTGCTGCCGACGCATTGGCCCTTCAATGCGAGAATTGCCGATGGGGCTGTGATCGCGGCCGTGGAGGGCGGGTATCCCGTCGCGCCGCTGCTGGCGCGATTCTATTCTGCGATTTGGCAGGATCAGCTCGATCTTGCCGATGAGGCAACGCTGGTTGAACTGGTCACCGGCTTGGGACTTCCGGGAGCGCAAATCGTCAAGCGGTCGGCGACGGAGGAGATAAGCGCGATCTATGAACGCAACCGGCAGGATGCGATCGGTGTCGGCGTGTTCGGCTCACCTGCCTATGTGTTGGATGGCGAAGTGTTCTGGGGACAGGATCGGATCGATTTGCTCGACGATGCGCTCAGGTCCGGACGCGCGCCTTACGGTGCGACGGTGTAACGCAGGATTGTGATGGCGAACATGGTCCCGAATTCAGCGATGGGAATTCGTGGAACGAAGGCATAAAAAACGGCCGCGGATCGCTCCGCGGCCGTTATGTCTGGAACGAATGCCGTTCGTTACTTGGTGATGTCGACGTCCTTGGTTTCCGGCAGGAAGAAGAAGCCGACAACCACCGTGATGGCGGCGAAGATCACCGGATACCACAGACCCGCATAGATATCGCCGGTCGATGCCACGATCGCGAACGCGGTCGCAGGCAACAATCCGCCGAACCAGCCATTGCCGATATGGTAGGGCAGCGACATCGAGGTGTAGCGAATGCGGGTCGGGAACAGTTCGACCAGCATGGCGGCGATCGGGCCGTACACCATCGTGACGAAAAGCACGAGGATGAACAGCAGGCCGATCACAGCCGCGACTTGCGGACGGAAGATATCGAACGGGTTCGACATCTTCACGATGCCGGGGTTCCCAGCCTTGGGGTATCCGGCTTCAGCAATTGCCGCAGCAACAAGCGGGTTGGAGGTCTTTGCGTCGGTGTATGGCACTTCCTTGTCGTTCACCATCACCTTCACGCCTGAACCTGCAGGGCCCGGAACGGTCGTGTACTTGACCGAGGACTGAGCCAGGAAGGCGCGGATGACGTCGCAAGGTGCGGCAAACACGCGGGTGCCGACCGGGTTGAACAGATCGCCGCAGGTTAGCGGATCGGCAACGACCTGCACCTTCGTCGTCTCGATGGCCTTTTCCAGCGCCGGATTGGCGTTGGTCGTGATCATGCGGAAGATCGGGAAGAAGGTGAGGGCTGCGATCAGACAGCCTGCGAGGATGATCGGTTTGCGGCCAATCTTGTCCGACAGCGCGCCGAAAAAGATGAAGAAGCCGGTTCCGAGCAACAGCGACCATGCGATCAGAAGGTTTGCGGTATATCCGTCGACCTTCAAGATCGATTGCAGGAAGAACAGCGCGTAGAACTGGCCGGTGTACCAGACGACGCCCTGGCCCATGGTGCCGCCGAGAAGGGCGATGAGCACGATCTTGGCGTTGCTCCACTTGCCGAAAGCGTCGGTCAAAGGCTGCTTGGAGACCTTGCCCTCGTCTTTCATCTTCTGGAACACGGGCGATTCATTCAGTTTCAGACGAATGACGACCGATACGCCGAGCAGAACGACCGAGACCAGGAATGGAACGCGCCAGCCCCATGCCGCGAAGTCAGCTTCACCCAGGATCGTGCGGGTGAAGAGAATAACCAGCAGCGACAAGAACAGACCCAGCGTCGCGGTGGTCTGAATGAACGAGGTGTAATAACCACGCTTGCCCTGTGGAGAATGCTCCGCGACGTAAGTGGCCGCGCCGCCATATTCACCGCCGAGCGCAAGACCCTGCAACAGGCGCAGGCCGATCAGGATGATCGGGGCCGCGATGCCGATGGTCGCCGCGTTCGGCAGCAGGCCGACGATGAAGGTCGACAAGCCCATGATGAGGATGGTGACGAGGAAGGTGTATTTGCGGCCGACGATGTCGCCGATGCGGCCGAACACGATCGCGCCGAACGGACGGACAAGGAAACCAGCCGCGAATGCGAGCAGCGCGAAGATATCGCGGGTCGCCGGGGGGTAGGCACTGAAGAACTGCGCGCCGATGATCGCCGCGAGCGAGCCGTAAAGATAAAAGTCGTACCATTCGAATACGGTACCGAGTGAGGACGCGAAGATGACGAAGCGTTCGTCCTTCGTCATTCCGCCCGCCCGTGGCGAGACTGCAGCAGTTGTGGACATTTGGGTGCTCCCGGAATTTATATTTGAACAATTATCCGCGCGTGCCCGCTCTTCCGCCGGTTCAACGCGCGACGTGGTCCCCGAGAAAGGTAACATCCACGTGAAACCCTGCCCTATAAGACTTTTGGCTTTTCGCGCCGTAATCTTTTCGGACGGATCGTTTTGCGTTGCAGCAATGGCTTGAGATGCCGCAGAGGCGAGCAACGGGACACCGCTTTGCGGGGCGAGGTGTGTTGAAACGTCGCGCCTCGTGACAGAATGGTCTACGACTGAACTGCCAAGTACGGTTACATGAGACAAAGACAAGGACGAAATGGCCCCTCTTTCCTCCACACACCTCGTCATCGCCGATGATCATCCGTTGTTTCGCGGCGCCCTGCGCGAGGCGGTTGCCAGCGTCGTCGCCTCCGCGCGCATTGACGAAGCCGGGTCGTTTGGAGAATTGACCGCTTTGCTGGAGGGCGACGCGCAACTCGATTTGATCCTGCTGGATCTCTCGATGCCTGGCGCCAGCGGGTTCTCCGGACTGATTTACCTGCGCGCGCAGTACCCGGCTATTCCGGTGGTGGTCGTATCCGCCAGCGACGACGGCGACACCATCCGCCGCTCGATGGAGTTCGGCGCATCGGGTTTCATTCCCAAGCGCTTCGGTGTCGAGACGCTGCGCGAGGCCATCGGCAAGGTCATGAACGGGGATATCTGGATTCCCTCCGATATCGATCTGGCGGCTGGCGTCGATCCCGACGTGACCAAGCTGCGCGACCGGCTGGTGACGCTGACCCCGCAGCAGGTGCGGGTGCTGATGATGTTGTCGGAGGGGCTGCTCAACAAGCAGATCGCCTATGAACTCAGCGTGTCCGAGGCCACCATCAAGGCTCACGTTTCAGCGATCCTGCAAAAGCTCGGTGTTGAAAGCCGCACCCAGGCCGTCATCGTGGCAGCGAAGATTTCCGGCGGCCAGTGGCGTCAGAGCGATCCTTCACAGTGAGCCATCAAAGCGATCCATCGGCCTGAAGCGTGCGTGCGGCGTCCGCTTCCTTGTCCTTGCGCTGAGTGACCATTTGCTGCGTCCGCCATTGGCTCAGCAGCGCCCGCAGCGTCGCCGGTTTCACCGGCTTGTTCAGCACCGTGATGCCGAAGGAGCGCGCAGCCTCACGCACATGCGGGCTGCGGTCGGCCGTGATCAGAATGGCCGGGATATTCGCGCCGAAGCGATGGCGGATATCGCGGATCGCGCCGATGCCGTTGCCGCGGTCCAGATGATAGTCGACCAGAAGGCCGGTGATGCGCTCTTCGGTGTTGGCGATCGCCTCGATGGCGCTGGACGGTTCCAGCGCGGCGATCACCCGCGTGTCCCATCCCATCAGCAAAGTTTTCATGCCGTCGAGAATCGCCGGATCGTTCTCGATACAGACGATGGTGGTGCCGTTCATCGGCATCTTGGAGGACATGTTCGCGGCCGTCAGCGCCGCAACCTGGGTGACGCCCTTGGCGATCGGCAATGTCAGGGAGAAGTGCGAACCGCCGCCGCGGTTGGACTCGATCGCGATGGTGTGGTCGAGCACGCGCGCGATGCGCTCGACGATGGACAATCCGAGTCCAAGACCGCGCGCGATGCGGGCGCCTTGATCGAGACGGTGAAATTCCTTGAAGATTTCCCCGCGTTTGTGCAGCGGAATGCCAAGTCCGGTATCGTGGATGCTGATCCGGAGAATTTTTCCATGCGGGCGGCAGCCCACAAGCACCTTGCCTCTGGGCGTGTATTTGATCGCGTTGGAAATCAGGTTCTGCAACAGGCGCCGCAGCAACACGCGGTCGGATTTCACCGCCAGAGTGGAGGAAACGAAACGCAGATCGATCCGCTTCTCGCGCGCCATCGGCATGAACTCGACCTCGAGCGAACGCATCAAGTCGTTCATCCGGAAGCTGGACAGCGACGGCGTCATCGCGCCTGCGTCGAGGCGCGAGATATCCAGCAGCGCACCGAGGATTTCCTCGATGGCTTCCAGCGAGTCGTCGATGTTGGAGACGAGCCGTGCGTTTTCACCGCCGTTCTGCCGCTCAACAAGGCTGGTGACATAAAGCCGCGCCGCATTGAGAGGTTGAAGAATGTCGTGGCTGGCAGCGGCCAGAAACCGCGTCTTGGAAATGTTGGCGTCTTCGGCGGTGATCTTGGCCTGCGCCAGTTCGCTGTTCAGGCGCGTCAACTGCTCCGTGCGTTCACGCACGCGGTTTTCGAGCGTGGCATTGGCGCGCTCCAGTTCCTCGGCCGCCTCGAAGCTCGGCGTGATGTCGGAAAATGTGATGACCAGGCCGCCGCCGGGCATGGTATTGGGCCGTACCTCCAGCACCATGTTGCGCTCGGGCATTCGCTCGAGAAAAGGTTCGCCCTCGCTTGTGTAGGCGGCAAGACGCTGTTGCAGCCAATTCTCGTCGATGTCGGCGCCGCCATTGCTGCGGCGGCCGAGGAATTCCAGGATCTCTCCAAGGGGAATGCCGATCTGGCTGATATGCGCCGGCAGATCGAGCATGTCGCCGAATTGCCTGTTCGAGCAGATCAGCAGCAATTCGGGATTGAACACCGCGATGCCCTGCCGGACGTGATCGAGTGCGGTTTGCAAAATCTCGCGATTGAAATGCAGCGCGGCGTGCGCGTCGTCGAGCAGCTTCAGTGCGGCCTTCGCCGACACCGCGCGCTTTCTCAATAGCAGCGACATCACAAGGCGCGAAGAGGCAGCCCCGATTGAGGAGGCGATCAAATGCTCGGCATGGCTGAGCAACTGGAAATCGGCGGAGGCGGATCGGTCGAGATCGATGCGGTTGGTCTTGGCAAAAGCCTCGAAGGCTTTTGTAGCCCGCTCGGCGCCGAGATATTGGGTCACCGCGCTGAGCAGATCCTGCACCGTGACCGTGGTGCGCCAGCGCCGGCCGGGCGAGATCGGCGCGAGTTCGTTCGGCACGAACAAATCGGCCTGAAGGCGTTCGATGGAGGTGGGCTGCCGCCACAGCGACATCACGACATAGGTCAGCAAATTGAGCGACAGACTCCACAGCACGCCATGAATCAGCGGCGCCATCTGGCTGCCGAGCAGATTTTGCGGACGCAATAACGCAATTCCGAACGGTCCTTCCTGAAGCCAGGCGGTGCCGAGCGGATCGATGTCGGCGAAGCTTGGCAGGAACAGCGTGTATGCCCATACCGCAAAGCCGATCAGCATGCCGCCCATGGCCCCGCGCGCCGTGGCGCGGCGCCAGATCAGCGCGCCGAAAAATGCCGGGGCAAGCTGCGCAATGGCGGCAAACGAAAGAAGGCCGATGGCGGCGAGATGCGTCGTGCCGAGCACGTGATAATAGAGATAGGCCATCACCATGATGGCGAAGATCGCGACCCGGCGCACCTTCAGCAGGAAGCCGCCGAAGCTGCTGGCGCCGGGGTGCAGCGACTTTCCGCGCTGCAGGACCAGCGGCACCACGATGTCGTTGGACACCATGATGGCGAGCGCGACACATTCCACGATCACCATCGCGGTCGCCGCGGAGAGGCCGCCGATGAAAACGATGACGCTGATGACGGTGTTATCTGCTGCGATCGGCAACGCCAGCACATACATGTCGCTGTCCACCGCGCCGAATGGAAAGCTGACAAGGCCCGCGAGGGCGATGGGAATGACGAACAGATTGATCGCCACCAGATAAAGCGGGAATAGCCATCGTGCGCGGGAGACTTCCGCCTCGCTCGAATTCTCCACCACGCTGACATGGAATTGCCGCGGCAGGAGAAGGATGGCGAAGAACGACAACACCGTCATCGCCAGGAAATTTCCGATCGAGGGTGTGTAGCCGATGGCGCGGATTGCCTCCGGAGTTTTCATCGCCTGGTCGATCAATTCGCGAGGGCTGAACACCACGAAGGTGACGAAGATGCCGGCGACGAGGAAGGCGAACAGCTTGACGATGGATTCGGTCGCGACCGCCAGCATCAGGCCATGCTGGTGCTCGGTGGCGTCGGTTTGGCGGGTGCCGAACAACACGGCGAATATCGCAAGTGCCAGTGTGACGAATACCGCGGCGTCGCCGACGAAAGGCAATTTCGAAATGCCGGGGCCATCGGTCAGAATGGTTTCGAGCGAGGAGGCGACGGCCTTGAGCTGGAGCGCGATGTAGGGAACCGATCCGATGATGGCGATGATCGCGGCAGTCGCGGCGACCGCCTGACTCTTGCCGTAGCGCGCGGAGATAAAGTCGGCGACCGAGGTGATGTTCTGCGATTTCGCAAGATTGATGATCCGCATGGTGAGCGGTTTGCAGAACGCGATCACGATGATCGGACCGATATAGATCGCCAGGAATTCGATGCCGGTGCGGGTCGCGTTGCCGACCGAGCCGAAAAACGTCCACGAGGTGCAGTAGATCGCCAGCGACAACGGATAGATCATCATGCCGGCGCGGGAGCGCTGCGCCTGGGTCAGCCGGTCGCCATAAAAAGCGATGATGAACAAGAGGCCGATGTAGCCGAAGGCGGCTGCGATCACGCTCCCGTTTTGCAGCATCTCAGATTTCTCCCGGCGGCGCCCGCAGACACGATGGCACGCGCAAGCTTCTGTGAAGCCTACCTAAAATTACAGGTCCGGGCGAGAAAAGCGGACCGTTTTGATGAGCATCGCAGCCTGATTTGTAAACCGCGGCGAATCAGGTTACACACGTATAAGTTGTATTATATGTGTATTTCTCTTCAAAGGAGGGCCCTATGGGGTGGATTCTCCCATTTGCGGACGGTGCACTGATTTTCATTGTCGATGACGACAAATCCGTCGCCGATGCCTTGACTTTGCTGCTGCGGATCGAGGGCTTCAAGACCGAGAACTTCCCGGACGGAGGGTCTTTTTTGGAGGCGGTGCGACTCGAGAAGCCTGCTTGCGTCATTCTCGATCTGCATTTGCCGGGTCTGCCAGGTCTCGCACTCCTGAAAGAATTGTCCGACATGAAATTCGGCGCGCCGGTTATCGTGATGTCAGGACAGTCGGACATTGCGACCGCCGTTGCGGCGATGAAAAACGGTGCGCTGGATTTTCTCGAAAAGCCGTTCCCGGCGACAACCATGTTGGACAGGGTTCGTGAAGCGGTCGTGGCGTACCGCAAATCGACCACCGGCACTATTCACGGCCTTGCGGATTTTCAGGGCCGGCATCTTTTGACAGGCCGTGAACGGGAGGTGCTGGGGCAGGTCGCAGCCGGCGCGTCGAACAAGGATGCCGGGCGGCGGCTCGGCATTAGCCCGCGCACCGTTGAGGTCCACCGCGCGCGGATCATGGACAAGCTCGGCGCCAGAAACGCCGCCGATCTGATGCGGATCGTGCTGTCGCAACACGAGCCGCGACCCGGCTTGCGGACGGCAATGGACGCCAGATCGTGACCAGAAGGCGCGTTTATTCGGCAGCGAGCGATTTTGCGTTCAGCGGCAGGCCGAGCCGATCCCAGACCAGCAGCATCGCATTGGCAAGCTGATCGATCAGCGCGTCGTCATGGAACGGCGTCGGCGTAATCCGCAGACGCTCGGTACCTTTCGGCACGGTTGGATAGTTGATCGGCTGGATGTAGATGCCGTGGTCTTCGAGCAGAAGATCGCACGCCTTCTTGCACATTTCCGGATCGCCAACGAACACCGGCACGATATGCGTGTCGCTCGACATCACTGGAATCCCGGTGGAGATCAGGATGGCTTTGACCCGCGCGGCACGGTCCTGCTGACGCTCACGTTCCCAGTTCGAATTTTTCAGATGGCGGATCGCGGCGGTCGCCGCCGAACAGATCGCGGGCGGCAGCGCCGTGGTGAAGATGAAACCGGGCGCATGCGAACGGATGGCATCGATGACGTTGGTTTTGCCCGCGATATAACCGCCGAGGCACCCGAACGACTTTGCCAGCGTGCCTTCCAACAAATCGATGCGATGCATGACGCCGTCGCGCTCGGCGATGCCGCCGCCGCGCGTACCGTACATGCCGACTGCGTGGACTTCGTCCACATAGGTCATGGCGCCGTAGCGTTCGGCGAGGTCACAGATTTTCACGAGCGGCGCGATATCGCCGTCCATTGAGTAGAGGCTTTCGCACGCGATCAGGATCGGGCGGCCCTGATGGGCGCGCAGCAGCTCTTCCAGATGCGCCATGTCGTTGTGGCGGAATACGATGCGCTCGCACCCGGACTGACGAATGCCCTCGATCATCGAGTTATGGTTGAGCGCGTCGGAGAGGATCAGGCAATTTGGAATAAGCTTCGCCAGCGTCGAAATGCCGGTCTGGTTCGACACGTAGCCCGAGGTGAAGACCAGCGCTGATTCCTTGCCGTGGAGATCAGCCAGTTCTTCTTCGAGCTGGATCAGCGCATGGTTATTGCCGGCGATGTTGCGGGTGCCGCCCGCGCCAGTGCCAGTGCGGGTTGCGGTCTCCACCATCGCGCCGACGACTTTGGGATGCTGGCCCATGCCAAGATAATCGTTCGAGCACCACATCACGACGTTGCGTTCGCCCCGGGGCGAGTGCCACACCGCATGGGGATAGCGGCCCGCGAGGCGCTCCAGATCGGCGAACACGCGGTAGCGGCGCTCGTCGTGCAGACGATCGAGGGCCTGATCGAAGAAGCTATTGTAATCCATCACAAAACCCTGGACCGGGAACCCGGGAAAGGGAGCTTCCCGGCTGGTGTTAGTACCTCAACACGGGCCTTTTTAGAGCGTTTCCAGGTTCAGTGTCGAGGTACAAATTGTCCAAGCGGCCCTACCCGGCACGCAGACCATGTCACGCATGACAGGCAGACGGATTGATGCGGA
>DASWQB010000140.1:0-1525 GCA_036398335.1 Afipia sp.
GCCGCCGGGGCCGCCATTGATCGGGCCCATGTCGTTCAGGCGAAACGACAGCAGCACGGCCTTCTTCAGCCACTGATTGACCTTCCACTGGCCATTCGCCTGCGGCTCGGCCACCCGCGCCTCGCCCTTGTCGAGCATGTCCAGCGCGAGCTCGACCGCATCGCGCACCTCACCCTTGGTCGCGGTGTTGACGGTGTCGCGGGCATCGAAGGCGGCATTCAGCGTTGTTTCAAGAGCGGCGAGAGACATTTTTGGTCCTTGGCGAGAATTGCAAACAGTCAACATAAACTTGGATTGTCTGCAATTGTGGGACTGTAGAGTCAAGCCAATGGCATCCCTTCCCCTCTCCCCTTGAGGGAGAGGGTGCTGAGCGGCGCAGCCGCGAAGCGGGTGAGGGGTAGAGGAATCGCAAAAAGACCGCGCCCCCTCACCCGTCTCGAATTCGCTTCGCTCATTCTCGCCACCCTCTCCCACGAAAGGGCGTTCACGTCCGTCTTCGACGGGGCTGCGGGGAGAGGGAATGAAACAGTTCAGGCGTCCCGCATCCGCTGCAAAAATCCGGTCAGATCGTCGGTGATGTGGTCGACATGGGCCGCGTCACGGCCCTCGAGCTCCCAGTCCTCGCGAACCACACTCTTTGTTCCGTCGGGCACGACCAGCACCGTGGTCATGCCGAGTTCATGAGGCGTTACGAGATTGCGCGCCAGGTCCTCGAACATCGCCGCTCGCGCCGGGTCGACCTCGTGCTGCTTGAGAAATCTCAGATAGGTCTGCCGCGCGGGCTTCGGCTCAAGTTCGGCGGAGACGATGTCGAACACATCCTCGAAATGCGCGCCGATGCCGAGGCGCTCCGTCACCTTGTCGGCATGGGCACGCGAGCCGTTGGTAAGGATCAGTTTGCGGCCGGGCAGTTTTTCGATGGCCGCGCCCATCGCCGGATTTGGGTCAAGCGGCGAATGGTCGATTTCATGCACAAAGGCCAGATAGTCATCGGCATTGACGCCGTGCTCTGTCATCATGCCGCGCATCGTGGTGCCGTAGCGGCGGTAATAGTCCTTCTGGATTTTGAAGGCCTCGTCCTTCGGCACGTCGAGATAGGCCGCGACGAAATCGCGAATCCGCACATCCACCTGTTGCCAGAGATTGACGTGGTGCGGATAGAGCGTGTTGTCCAGATCGAACACCCATGTCTCGATATGGGCAAAGCCGCGCTTCTCTTTGAGGGTTATGTTCGAATTCATGGCGCGGCGAATCTCAAGGTTTTGCCGGCCGCGCTCATGTCCACGCTCGCATAGCCGGTTGCGGTGAGGCCACGCCCCACGCAATCGGTCTGGTCGTTAATCTCGAATTGCGTCTCGCGGGTGCAGAAGGTCGTGCGTCCGCCCCAGCTCAGCGGCCGGCCGTCAGTCTTGATCGTGCGTCCGTCGGCATCGACGGCTTCGGCGAAGCTGAACACGCGGCGCGGCTGTCCTGTGATGTCGGGATGAAGGCATTTGCCCGGCTCGATGCGATACCAGCCCCGGCT
>DASWQB010000141.1:0-3858 GCA_036398335.1 Afipia sp.
TGACGACGAAAATTTCACGCCGTATGCGCCTTGTAGGCGGCTTCATCCATCAGTCCGGTCAACTCGCTCGTGTCGGCGATCTTCAGCTTGAAGAACCACGCAGCCTTGCCGGGATCGGAATTGATCAGAGAGGGATCGGCGATCACGGCGTCGTTCACCGCGACGACCTCTCCGGTGATCGGCGCGTAGACGTCGGACGCCGCCTTCACGCTCTCCACGGTGGCGGCGGGCTCGGCCTTCTTCAGGCTGCGTCCGACCTTCGGCAATTCGACAAACACG
Organism: Afipia sp.; assembly: GCA_036398335.1. Lineage (GTDB taxonomy): Bacteria > Pseudomonadota > Alphaproteobacteria > Rhizobiales > Xanthobacteraceae > Afipia. The sequence goes on from DASWQB010000141.1 coordinate 280, forward strand.
ACGTCGCCGAGTTGCGTCTGCGCGAAATCGGTGATGCCGACGGTTGCGATGTCGCCGTCGATCTGGAGCCATTCGTGGTCGTCGGTAAACAGCGTGGTCATGGCAATCCTCAGCGTTGATAGGTGGGGGCGACAAAGGGAAATTTGGCGACACGCAGCGGCAGGCGGTGCCCGCGCACTTCGGCAAACAGGAGCGTGTCCACGGCAGACAGCGGCGCCGGCACGTAGCCCATCGCGACAGGGCCGCCCACGCTGGGCCCAAAGCCGCCGGAGGTGACCACGCCGATGGGGTGCGGGGAGGTTTCGCTTGCGAACAATGCCGCGCCCTCGCGCACCGGCGCGCGGCCTTCGGCTTTCAGGCCGACGCGGCGGCGCGGCGCGCCGCTCTCGAATTGCCTGAGGATGATCTCGGCGCCCGGAAAGCCGCCCTCGCGCGTGCCGCCTTTGCGCCGGGCTTTCTGGATCGACCATTCCAGCGCGGCCTCGATCGGCGTCGTCGTGGTGTCGATGTCGTGACCGTAAAGGCAAAGTCCGGCCTCTAAACGCAAACTGTCGCGCGCGCCAAGACCGATCGGCAAAACGTCCGGATCGGCGAGCAGCGTAGTGACAAGGCGCTCTACAGCATCGGCCGGGACCGAGATTTCAAATCCGTCTTCGCCGGTATAGCCCGAGCGCGAGACGAAGCAGGCGATATCGAGAACGGTGCGCGGTCCGGCGTCCATGAATTTCATTGATGCGATGCCGGGTTCGAATTTTTCCAGCACGCTGATGGCTTTCGGTCCCTGCAACGCGATCAGGGCGCGATCGGGCAAAGGCGCGATTTCGCACACCTCCGACAGATGCGCGCGCAGATGCGCCTCGTCGGCGTCCTTGCAGGCGGCGTTGACGACGAGAAACAACTCGTCGCCAAAATTCGCCACCATCAGATCGTCGAGAATCCCGCCGTTCGCATTGGTGAACAGCGCATAGCGCTGCCGCCCCGGCGCGATGCCGAGAATGTCCTGCGGCACGAGGCTCTCAAGCGCGCGTGCGGCGTCTTCCAGCCGGCCGGATTTCGGCCGCAGCATGATCTGTCCCATGTGCGAGACGTCGAACAGTCCAGCGGCGGCGCGGGTGTGCAAATGCTCCTTGAGCACGCCCGCGGCGAATTGCACCGGCATCCCATATCCGGCGAACGGCACGATCTTGCCGCCGCAGCTTTCATGCAAAGCGTGTAGCGGCACGCGCTTCAGGTGACTGGAAGAGGACTGACTTGCAGATGGGGCTGAACTGACAAGCATGGCCGGGCTCCTGATGGCTTGCGCGGATAATGCGCAAGCCTGCAAAAGCCCCATCTGTCCTTGTGCCTGAGAGTATTATCCCGTCGGCGGATACCGCGCCGGATATCCGGCCGTATCTCTTTCCAGATTGCAGTCCGTCACGCGGTCCGTTTGCCTGAGAGTTTCCGGGGCGGTTGCTCCTTCGGCGCCGGCAAGCTCTTCATGTTGAAAAGCCGCCGGTCTCTCCCGACGTGACGTCTTGCCGCAAAACAACACCTGTTCGCAGACCATGTCAACGCGGCGAATGCTGCTTTGAATGGCATCCCCGGGGATTTCTGTGGCGATAAAATCTGCCTCAAAACGGGCCCCGCCGCGCAACGTCACATCATTGTAATGAGAGCCTTGCAAAGCTCACTCTCCAACACCGTTCCATTCTGCCAGGAGAGACGCTTATGAGCGAAACCATGTCGACTGACGAAGCTGCATTGCGCGCGCGCATTCATCAGGAGATGGCCGACAATCTCGACGAAGAACTGGAACTGGAACTCGATGACGGCCGTCTCGATGCGCTTGTCAACGAAGCACCCGGCCATTCGCGGCAGCCTTCGGTCGACCGCAAGGTGTATTTCCGCGAGCTGCTTCGCCTGCAGACCGAACTGGTCAAATTGCAGGACTGGGTTCAGCACGAGAAGAAGAAGGTTGTCGTGCTGTTCGAGGGCCGCGATTCGGCCGGCAAGGGCGGCGTCATCAAGCGCATCACCCAGCGGCTCAATCCGCGCATCTGCCGCGTCGCCGCGCTGCCTGCGCCGAACGAGCGCGAGCGCACCCAATGGTACTTTCAGCGTTACGTGGCTCATCTTCCGGCCGGCGGCGAGATCGTGCTGTTCGATCGCTCCTGGTACAACCGCGCCGGCGTCGAGCGGGTGATGGGCTTCTGCAACGAGGAGCAGTATCAGGAATTCTTCAACTCGGTGCCCGAGTTCGAGCGGATGCTGATTCGCTCCAACACCATCCTGCTTAAATACTGGTTCTCGATAACCGACGAGGAGCAGGAATTCCGCTTCAACATGCGCATCCACGATCCGCTCAAGCAGTGGAAGCTGAGCCCGATGGATGTGGAAGCCCGCACCCGCTGGGAGGCCTATACCAAGGCCAAGGAAACCATGCTGGAGCGCACCAGCCTGCCGGATTCGCCCTGGTGGATCGTGGACGCGGTGGACAAGAAGCGCGCGCGGCTCAACTGCATCTCGCATCTATTGAGCCAGATTCCATATAACGAAATCCAGCACCAGCCGGTGGTGCTGCCGCCCCGGGTCCGCAATCCCGAATACCACCGCGGACCGGTCCCGCCGGAATTGTACGTTCCGGCGCGCTTCTAGGGTCCGTTTGGAAGCTGTGATTTGAGCCATTATTTTCGTCATGCCCGGGACAAGCCCGGGCATGACGGCTGATAGACCCCGTGTCCATGGGTCTTTCCGGGCAAATCCTCATGACGATGAAAGGGAGCTTTCGGGCAACCTTACAAAGCCAGTCGGCGCGGCCCCCCATCCGCGCCCGTCCCCTTTCTGGACAGCGCCAAACCGCCTAGATACAAGGGCGCAGACACCTCCTTACATTCAGCCGGTGTCGCCGCGCGGCCTTTCGGCTGCGCCGGGGCGGACGGCTGCGGATACATCATAATGAGCGGCGTTAACGAGATCAGGTCGGGCTTTCTGAATTATTTCGCGAAAAACGGTCACGACATCGTGCCGTCCTCGCCGCTGGTTCCGCGCAACGACCCGACGCTGATGTTCACCAATGCGGGCATGGTGCAGTTCAAGAACGTCTTCACCGGCGTCGAGAAGAGGCCCTATCAGCGCGCCACCACCTCGCAGAAATGCGTGCGCGCGGGCGGCAAGCACAACGATCTCGACAATGTCGGCTACACCGCGCGGCATCACACGTTTTTCGAGATGCTCGGCAATTTCTCGTTCGGCAATTACTTCAAGGACCGCGCGATCGAACTGGCGTGGAATCTGATTACCAAGGACTTCGCGCTCTCCAAGGACCGCCTGCTGGTCACGGTGTTCTCGGAAGACGAGGAGGCGGCGGGTCTTTGGAAGAAGATCGCCGGCCTTCCCGAATCGAAAATCATCCGCATTCCGACCTCGGACAATTTCTGGCAGATGGGCGACACCGGCCCCTGCGGTCCCTGTTCGGAGATCTTCTTCGACCACGGCCCGCATATTCCCGGCGGCCCTCCCGGCTCGGCGGATGCGGATGGCGACCGCTTCATCGAGATATGGAATCTCGTCTTCATGCAATTCGAGCAGTTGCCGGGC
>DASWQB010000142.1:0-7030 GCA_036398335.1 Afipia sp.
CCGTAAGAAGTGCCGCTCGGCATTCACTCAATCTGCGGACAGACGGCCTCCGCGCCGCCTGTCCGCCACCCTGGCGATCCGATCTCACATTGCCAATTCATAGGTCGGCGTATTCGCATTGCGAACCTGCGGCCGGATGGGAGGCGAATGTCAAATCTACTCCACCAGGTCAGGCCACGTTTCGCTCTTCCTCCTCGGGCAGCGCGCATTGGCACTGCCGCAATTCCTCTTCCAAAAATTCATTGGCGATAATCAGCGCCATCAGCGCGCCGCGAAGATCGCCGCCGCAGGTGGCGATCGCGCTATCCACGGCGCGGTCGTAGCGTGCAAGGTCTTGTTGGGTGGCCGGTTCGAACATCTTCAATCTCCGCCGAGGTTTGTTGACTTGCGATTCGATGTTCTCTATTTGTTCTTTGCAGGGCGAATAAGTCAATCCGTCTGACGGGCTGTCCACAACACTGCGACAAAGCTCATTTATTTGTGCCCTGTATTTGTGTCCTGCCCCGCCGTAACGCGGACACCCTCCCATGCGTATCTTGGGCATACGGGCGCTCACGCAAAAATCAGGTATCGTTCCCAAAATCCAATCCCAAGGAGAGTTTGCCATGCGCGACACGAAATTCAGCAGGACGTCTTTGGCCATCGCCGCCATCGGTGCCGCAGCACTGTCATGGCTCGTCATTGCGCCGTCGATCTCGTCCGCCGCGGAGGAGGCTTTCATCATTCCGTCCCCCAAAGCCGATATAAAAGCTGACGGGCAGACCGGCCTGAAGACAGCAGTGATTGCCGGCGGATGTTTCTGGGGCGTTCAAGGCGTCTATCAGCATACCGATGGCGTCGTGCAGGCCGTCTCAGGCTACGCCGGTGGCAAACAGGCGAATCCGAGTTACGAACTCGTCAGCACCGGAGCGACGGGACACGCAGAATCGGTGAAGATCACCTACGATCCGCAGAAGATATCTTACGGCAAGATTCTCCAGATTTACTTTTCCGTGGTGGCCGATCCAACGCAGTTGAACCGCCAGGGCCCTGACTCAGGAACACAATATCGCTCGGCGATTTTCACTTCGTCACCTGAAGAGAAGAAGGTCGCCGAAGATTACATCGCGCAGCTTAACGCCGCGAAGGTGTACAAGAAGCCGATCGTCACGACTCTTGAGCCGATGAGCGGCTTCTATCCGGCGGAGGATTATCATCAGGACTATCTGACGCTGCATCCGAACCAGCCCTATATTGCGTTCAATGACATCCCCAAGGTCGAGAATTTGAAAAAAGTGTTCGCCGACAGCTACCGCGACAAGCCCGTTCTGGTCCGCGATGCCAAAGACAGCGTGAAGGCGACCAATTAACGAGGATGATTGACAATGACAGACACCAAACAAGTTGCCCCTCTGGGCAAGGTCGAGAAGCCCGACAAGGAGTGGCGGGCTGAACTGACCCCGATGCAGTACGCCGTGCTGCGCGAGAAAGCGACGGAACGTCCGTTCACCGGCGAATACGACCATTCCTTCGATCCGGGAACCTATGTGTGCGCCGGCTGCGGCCAGCCGCTGTTCTCGTCGGACGACAAGTTCGACTCCGGCTGCGGATGGCCGGCCTTCAGCGCGCCGGCAGGTGAAAGTGCTGTCGCGGAGGAACGCGACATCTCGCACGGCATGGTACGGACCGAGGTACTTTGCTCGAAATGCCAGGGCCATCTCGGTCACGTGTTCGATGACGGACCAGGTCCCAGCGGTCTGCGCTATTGCATCAACTCGGCGGCGCTGAAACACGAGCCGAAATAAAGCGCTGATTTTCATGAACTTTTTGACGGCGGCGCAGGTTAGCCATGCGCCGCCGTTCTTTATTCAAGCCGACATTCGCATGTCGCATTTCGCCAAAAATGCCCTATATTAGGGGTGCACTGAAGCGACACCGCACCTGACGGCCCCGTGAGGCCTCGGCGCTCTTGTCACCTTCTTTCACGCAACTGCGGTCTCTGAAGCGGAAAAGACCGCGCACCAACAAAAAGGCCAGAACCATGGCGGCATTCAACTTCAACACCGAAGCCGAGCTTTTTCCTGCTGCGATCCGCAAGAAAAAGCGCGCCGGGTTTGCCTATCGCCGTTTTGGTACCGCCGCCGAAGCCGTGCTGTTTGCCATCGAGCAATTGCCGGCGGATTCGCTCAACGGCGCCTATCTGCAAGTTGATGAGGCCCGGTTCGACCAGAGCGGTATCCGCTCGCTCTATGAAAGCAGCGATTTTCCGCTGCCTCGCCGGCCGCGCGAAGACGCGTCTGCGGACGATACCAAACAGTCGGAATCGGCGGAGTCCTGAGACCCTTCACTTGCCAGCACGCGGCAAGTGAATTTACCGGCCCCGCCGCTCCTGTTTTTCCCGCCACTGACGCAAAAGCCGCATGTTACGCATGTTGGCACGGAACACGACGTCGAAGGCGTCACCAACAAACGGCACGATTCCGACGACACCGTCGATCGCGACATTGCCAAGCATCCGCGCCACCAGATGCCGCGGTGCGCCGAGCGCCCTCGCCTCACGCACGATCCAAAGTGCGATCGCGGTGGTGAGCAGATCGCCCACCACCGGCACGAGGCCGATGATCCCATCGATGCCGTAGCGGACCTTGGTGCCCGGCACGATGAACGCCACATCCATCAGCTGAGCCAGGGTATCGAGACGCGCGAAACGCTGCTCACGCGTCAGCTTGCCGGACCCTATGCCGCCGAGCCCTGCCGAGCGGAATCCGGAACTGCTGAAACCTCCGGCCTTGCGGAATCCTGCGCCGAAAAACCCGCCGTTGAAAGGATCGGACCCCGGCACTTCATTGCCGTCCTGATCGATAATCGGCGGCGCACGGCGGCTTGAGGGACCGGAGCGCTTGTTTGAGGCACGCTCGCGCGTGAAAAACGTATCTGACATAGAGGCTCTCGACTTTCGGCAGAATGAACCGCTTGCACATAGGTAATGCCCCGCCCCCGAACAAGTTGCCGGAACTCGAAGCGGCGGCACAAAGCGTCGCGGATCATTGTGGCAACATACCGCACGGCTTCAGGTTTCATGGCGGCCAGCGGGCCTAACACCCTTAGGTGTCATGGGAGACGCAAAACGCCGGACCTTGCGGCCCGGCGCAATCTGCGTGGCGTGTGAATTGCCGTTATTTTTTACCGAACGGATTGGGCGCTATCGTGCCGCCTTTGCCCTGCCCCTGCTTGTAGGCGGAGCCGGCGCCCTTTGGTGCATTCTTGTCCGCCTTCGGCTTCTTGGCTTCCTTGTTGCCTTTGTCTTTGCCTTTCGCCATCGCGTCCTCCTGTATGAGTGGCCGGTGCGCAGTGTCGTCCGCAAAAGTGGGTACCGGTTTTGCGAAAGACGACACGCAAGTTTGCATATGAGAGCGTTTTCTCTCGGCTGGCCGGAAATCCGCCCAGCCGGAAAGCGCTCTGGCCATCAATGAGCCTAACAGGTCGGTGCGGCCGCGTCATAAAACCTTGAACAATTCGCAACAGCCAAAGACAAGGCGTTGCGAATCGGCTCGAATTCAATTCGAGGCTGTGAGCTGCCCTCCGCTGAGCCGGCCTCGCGTGGTGTTATCGTCAATCCTAACCTGAGAGGTTGTCATGGCGAAGAAAGCCAAGAAGGCGAAGAAAGCGAAGAAGGCAGTAAAGAAGAAGACGACAAAGAAGAAGACCGCCAAGAAGAAGAAGTAGTTTTTCGAAGCAGCTATTAAAAGTCCCGGGCGGCGCAACGTCGTCGCCCGGGCATCCGGGTTGCTCCCGTACCCACCGGCAACAAACGCCGGCATCGTTCACCGCGCCGCTGATCTTTCTTACCGCCCCGCGAGCTTGTCCGCGAAATAGGCGATGGTCTTGCGATAGATCACCGCCCTGTTCCACTCGCGCATCGCATCGAAATTCGCCGAGCCCTCGTGATAATCGGCGCCGTTGCGAAATCCGTTGGTGTGAAGCAGGTTCGCGGTCGAGGCCAGCACGTCCGGCACGCTATGACGCAGATCGACATGGCCGTTGCCGTCGAAATCCACGCCGTATTTGATATAGGACGACGGCAGAAACTGCGTCTGCCCGATCTCGCCCGCATAAGCGCCGATCATGTCGCTGAGCGTCAGATCCCCGCGCTGCACGATTTTCAGCGCCGCCATCAACTCGCCCTGAAACAATTCGGTGCGCCGGCAATCATGCGCCATGGTCGCGAGCACGCGGAACACCGGCAGCTTGCCCATGTCGCCCTTGCCGAAATCGGTCTCCAGCCCCCAGATCGCCACGATGATTTCCGGCGGCACGCCGAAACGCTGCTCGATGCGCGAGAGCAGCGAGGCGTGGCGCTGCAACATCGCGCGGCCGGTATTGATGCGGCCCGGCCCGACGCGGGTGGCGACATATTGCTCGAAGGTCTTGTTGAAGGTGCCGCGCTGACGGCGATCGAAAGCGAGCACGCCCGCATCCTCCTGCACGCCGCCGAGCGCCGCGTTGATGACATTTTGCGAGATGCCCTGCGCGGCCGCCTCGCTGGAGATGCTGGACACGAAGGTCTGGAAATCGCCGCCGCAGCGCGCCGCGGAAGCAGGCGTTACAGCCGGCAGGGCCAGAAACAGCGAAGCCAGAACGGCCGCGACGTGAGACTTGATCATGACGAATCCCTCTTTCCGCCGTGCACATTATGATGCCGCGCGCGCGGCGGGAACATCAAAGATGCCGCAGACGCATGCGATATGTCGCTTTTGATACGAAGAGACGCGCAATGCTCAATATTCTTTGAACCCATCGGCCGCCCCGATGAGCTAGACCACGCCATCACCGAACATGCCTTCGTTCCCAGACCATTGCCGAGGAGAACCCGCCTTGTCCCACCCTGCCCTCACCCAAAATTCCGTCTCCGTCATCACCGGAGGTGCGTCAGGTATCGGCCTTGCGGCTGCGAAGCGCTTCGCCGCGCTCGGCATGAAGATCTGCATCGCGGACCTCGGCGAGGAGCGCCTCCACGACGCCGTCGCTGAGATTACCGCCGTGGCTCCGGGCGGCGAAGCCGACGTGATGAGCGTGGAGACCGATGTCAGCCGCCGCGACGAACTGGCGCGGCTGGAGGCGGCAGTGCGCGCAAAATTCGGCGGTGTTGACGTGCTGATGAACAATGCCGGCACCCATCGCGACAACAGCATCTTCGGCCCGGCCGAAAGCTGGCAGCGCGTGCTCGAGGTCAACCTCGGCGGAATCATCCAGGGCACGCAGGTGTTCGGCCCCGGCATGATCGCGCGTGGTCGTCCCGGCCTTATCATCAACACCGGATCGAAACAGGGCATCACCACGCCGCCGGGCGATCCGGCCTATAATGTCTCGAAGGCGGGCGTGAAGGCCTTCACGGAGGCGCTCGCGCACGAGCTGCGCAACACGGAAGGTTGCGAGGTCACAGCGCATCTTCTGATCCCGGGCTTTGTGTTCACCGGCATGACTGCGCGCGGCCGCGCTGAGAGGCCCGACGCCGCATGGACGCCGGAGCAGACAGTGGATTTCATGCTGGAGCGGATCGCAGCGGGCGACTTCTACATCCTGTGCCCGGACAATGACGTGCCGCGGACACTCGACGAGCGGCGGGTGCTATGGGCCGCGGGCGATATCGTGGAGAACCGGCCTGCGCTCTCGCGCTGGCATCCGGATTACGCCGAGGCGTTTGCGGCGTTTGTGAAGGATAACTAACGCCGACCTCCAACGTCATACGCGCTTGACCCGCGTATCCATCCTTTCGAAAAGATGGATGGCCGGGTCAAGCCCGGGCCTTGACCGATACCGACAATCGGGATGAGGCGGTATCAGGCGCGGGTTTGTAGCCCGGTTTTCCGGTGCGGTCGATCCAGTTGAGAATGGTGCCCAGCTCGCCTTGCAGGCTGATGGAGAGGTCGCGGCGCGTCGGGCCGGGTGTGATGACGATGCGATCGATGATCTCGCGGATGGCCTCGGCAGCCTCCGCAGCGTCGTCGGGATGGGCGAGCGAAACGGTCAAGCGGTCGATCCTGCGCCTGTAGGTCTCGGCGATGCCGGGGTGCATGTCTGGAACGTCCTGCCGGGCGTTCGACATGCGGGCGGTCAGGCTGTCCTGTCTGGCCTCAAGCTCGGTGAGCCGGTCGGATAGCGCACGGTGCCAGCCGCCTTGCTCGATGACGCGGACGATCTCGGCAATGGCCTTGGCGGTCTCGGCAAGCTCGCGGCGCGTGGCGTCGGCTGTATTGCGGCGGTCGCGGTTGAGGCGATTGGTTTCTTCCGTGTAGGCACGCATGGCTTCCGCCGCCATGTCCGGGGTCATCATGCGCTCGCGCAGGCCGGTCAGCACGCGGGCTTGCAGCGCCTCGCGGGCAATGGTTCGGGCGTTATCGCAGCCGTTGCCCAATACGTGGTTGGTGCAGGCGTAACGGTCCTGCCCGCGACGGGCATAGGAGCCTCCGCAACAGCCGCAGAACAACAGGCCGGACAGCAGGGTGCGCGGGCGATGGGTGGCGTTCATTGCGCCATTCCTGGCGAGGCTGCGCTTCGTGCCCTCGCGCGCTGCCTCGATCCGGTTCTTGTAGCGCGCCGTAAATTGGTCCTGCTGTGCCTTGGCGGCGTCCCATAGGTCTTGCGGAACGATGCGAAGCTCGGGGGCCTCGGTGCGAATCCATTCGCTTTCGGGATTGAGCCGATACGCAAAATGGCCGGTGTCAGGGTTCTTGAGCTTGCGCTGCCGGTTCCAGCGGATGACGCCGACATAGAGTTCGCAATTTAGGATGCCGGAACTGATGATTCTGTTGCCTCTGATCGTGGTGTCATTCCAGCGCTTGCCGGTGGGGCTTGGGATGCCGTCGCGGTTCAAGTCTGCGGCGATACGCTGCGGTCCCTTGCCGGCGATATATTCGCGGAAGATGCGGCGTACGATCTCGGCTTGGTCCGCGATGATCTCGCGTTCGCCCCGGATCGGCTCGCCGCGTGCGTCAAGCTGGCGGACAATCCGGTAGCCATAGGCGTTGCCGCCACCGATCTTGCCGGCCTC